>JBDRQZ010000562.1:0-3201 GCA_043826025.1 bacterium
GTTCCGGCGACCTGCTCTTTGTCGATCCGGGCAGCAACATCGTGCTGCCGGTGACCCTGAACGCCACCGGCATGACCCCGGGACTCCATTCCGGGTCGATTGCTTACACCTGCAATGATCTCAACAACTCATCGGGCACAATTCCGGTGCTTCTCTATATCTACGCACCAGAGATGACTATGCCGATGATGCCGTTGGAAGAGTGGGTTGAGAGCGGCGCCAGCACCACTTGTGAGTTGGTTATCGCCAATGCCGGCCCCGGTCGTCTGACCTGGTCGATGATTGCCGATGTCGACAACAAGCTGGCCGACTTCGCCAAGCAGGCCGTAGTCGAGCCGCTGGGCTTCCGTGTCGCCGATCCCGACAAGACCGGCGTCGAAGAGCCCTACTACGCCGCGCAGGAGAAAGGCTCCGGCGGACCCGATACTTTCGGCTATACCTGGATTGATTCCGATGAGTCAGGCGGCCCGGTTTACTCCTGGGTCGACATCACCGGTGTCGGCACGTCGTACACGCTGGATGACGACGACTACACCGCCGCGCTGCCGATCGGCTTCAGCTTCCCCTTCTATGAAAACGCTTACACTGATCTCTATATCGGCTCGAACGGCGTCCTGACGTTCAGCTCCGGTAATAGCACGACCAGCAATGTCAGCATTCCGAATACGGGAGTACCGAACAACATGATCGCGATGTGGTGGGATGATCTTGATCCCAGCAGTGGCGGCACAGTCTACTCCTATCAGGATGCCGCGAACGGCCGCTTCATCGTCACCTTTGATGCTGTCCCGAACTACTATTATTCGGGTGCGACCGGCTCGCTCACCTTCCAGGCGATTCTCTATGCCAACGGGATGATGACGCTGCAGTACAACAGCATGCAACCGGGCATCGACAATCTGGAAGGCGCAACAATCGGCATCGAGAATTCGACCGGTACCGATGGCTTGCAGGTTGCAAACAATCAGGCCTACATGCACGATGCCCTGGCGGTCAACTTCCTCGGCGCGCTGCCCTGGTGGTTGACGGTCGACCCGATGGGTGGCTCGGTTGAGGCCGGCGAAAGTGACACGGTAACCGTGAGTATGGATGCTGCCGAGCTTGTAGACAGCACCTATACCGGCGGCCTCCTGGTCACCACTAATGATCCGGATTATCAGGTGTTCTCGATCCCGGTGACTTTCCATGCCGGAGTCGGCGAACCGATTCTGACCGGCGATGCGAACGGTGATGAAATCGTCAATATCACCGATGCCGTTTACCTGATTGACTACATTTTCAGCAGCGGTCCGGGACCCGATCCGATGGCTTGTGGTGATTGCAACTGCGATGACGTGGTCAACATCACCGATGCAACTTATCTGATCGCTTACATTTTCTCTGATGGTCCTCCACCGTGCGAGCACTAATCGTGCTTGCAGCTTGAGATTTCTTGGGCGGGGTCACCGTAGAGGTGACCCCGCCTCGACTACAGCTTCAATACCGCGACATGACAAGGATTCTGCAAACTGCGCGCGGTTGCCGTTGGGGTGGGTGCAGGGAGTCTGCGATCGGAGAATGAGAACTGGTAATATGCAGCCTTAGATGAGGTCTTCACCATGCGCAAACCACAGCGACTACTTTTCGGAATCTTGATCTTGCTGCTCTGCGTCGGCATCGCCGCCGAAGAGTCACCATATGAACAAAATCCGCTGCCGATCGGCCTGACCGCCGAGGAAATGACAAGGCTGCATGAGATCGGCAAGATGCATCAGTCGACCGCGCCGCCGCTCGGCGCCGTCCGCAGTTGTGCCGAATGGGAACCCTCTCAGGGAGTAATTATCCGCTACCCGCTCGGGATTCCGCTGAGTCTGGTGGCCGAGTTCTCCGAGGACGTGAAGGTGGTAACGATTGTCTCCAGCGCCTCGACGCAGACGTCGGCCATGAACGCCTACAACAGCGCCGGCGTCAATATGGCCAACCTCGACTGGATTATCGCATCCACCAACAGCTACTGGACACGCGACTACGGTCCCTGGTTCATCTTTGAAGCAAACGGCGACATGGGAATCGTCGACCACATCTACAATCGGCCCCGTCCTCTCGACGATGTCATTCCCCAAACCATCGGCAACCTCTGGGGACTCAATGTCTATGGTATGGACTTGAATCATACCGGCGGCAATCACATGTCCGACGGTCTCGGCATGTCGATGTCGACGGTGCTGACCTATAACGAGAACTCTGGACTGACTCACGCACAGGTCGATTCGATCATGTATGCCTATCTGAATAATGACTACACGGTACTTGATTATATCGAGTCGGGCGGCATTCACCATATCGACTGCTGGGCAAAGTTCCTCGATCCGCAGACCATTCTGGTCAAGGATGTACCCACCGGCAGTTCCAGTTATGCGCTGCTCAATGCACGGGCGGACTTTCTGTCGCAGCAGATCGGCCCCTGGGGACGACCCTATGAGATCGTGCGCGTCTACTGCCCGTCTGGGACGGCCTACACCAATTCGCTGATCCTGAACGACAAGGTCTTCGTGCCGACTTTCAGTTCAGCTTACGACGATCTCGCACTGCAGACTTATCGCGATGCGATGCCGGGCTATGAGGTGCTGGGATTCGACGGTTCCTGGCTTGATGACGACGCCATTCACTGCCGCGCGATGGGCGTACCTGACAGCAACATGATATTCATCGATCACATTCCGCTCTACGATGTCGAAGAGAGCCGCGACGATTATCTGGTGACGGCGACCATCCATGACCATTCCGATGCCGGGCTGGTGATGGAACAGACCCAGATTTACTATGAGACCGGAGATGAGATCTGGCACACGTCGCCGCTCTTTGCGACCGCCAATCCCGATTCATTCTATGGCTATATCCCGGCTCAGTCCAGCGGCACGACGGTGCGCTACTACCTGAAAGCCACCGACAATACCTTCCGTGTCGAAACACACCCCTACATCGGCGCCCCGGGTGCGCATCAGTTCACGGTCACAGGTCCGAATGTTGCACCACAGGTGATCTGCCCCGACTCGCTCCTCTGGCGCACCGGTCTAAGCTACTCCTTCTGTCCGCAGGTGATCGATCCAGATGACACGTTGCATACCTACACCTACACAGCCTATCCCGACTGGCTGTCCGTGGTGAACGACACACTGACAGGCGCTGCGCCCGACACCAATGTCGATTTCACGTTCAATG
>JBDRQZ010000563.1:0-11103 GCA_043826025.1 bacterium
CAACTCCGAATAGTAAGCCAGATTCCAGTTGGGCGCGGAACCGGCCGAGAGCGGATGGACAATTACGAAGCTCCCTGCCGAAAGTCCCTGCTGATCGAGCAGTCGACGGGCTGCAGTGCGCTGTGACTCGCTGACCTGAAGCGATGGTTCATGCCTGGGCAGATCGGGATGAAATGCTTCCGCCAAATCGTAGTTCAACTCCCATTCGTGCTTGCCGCTGTTGCGTCGGTGAACCTTAGCTCGGTGACTGAAGAGGAATGAGTACCAGCGATAAGCCGACCCGACGCGCACCGGGATAGCTGACAATTGCGTCGCCAGCGCCAGAGCGCCTCGCGGATAGAAATGGAGGACAGCCTCGAATCTTCTCTGTTTGAGATCCTCCATCAGCGAGCGAAATTCGGCAAAGCCGGACACATTGCGGCCGCTAAGAGTTATCACCTCATGCAGGTAGTGTTCATTCTCCAGCAATGGTGCAGCATACCTTGCGACCAGCATGCTGATCGCGATAGCGGGGTCGGCTTCTTTCAACGAACGCGCTACCGGAAGCGTGAGCAGCAGATCGCCGAGCGCATCGGTGCGACAAAGCAGAATCCGTTTCATTTCCGACGCAGTTCCCAGAGTTTGGCATACTTGCAGAAAACATGATAGCCGGAGAAAATAGCCAGCAGGAATCCCTGCAAGCCATCGAGGAAGCCCAGCTTGAGAATGTAGCGCTTGAGAAACACCGCCAAGGGGCCGAACAGCAGCTTCAGCACGCTGAACCGACGCCCGGCGGCAGCCAGTTCCTGAGCCGAAAGAAGTGTATAGCGATTCAGCTTATGCAGATAGTGATCGATATCGGGGTCGGTGTAGTGCAATAGATGTCCAGCGAGCCTCCCGATCTCGCCGGTTACCTGCACCGACTCATGGACTTTGTGCTCGGTGAACTTGCCGCATTCACGCCGAAAAAGCCGCAGGATCCAATCGGGATACCAGCCGGAATGCTTCATCCAGCGCCCGAGAAACTGGGAGCGGCGTCTGATCTGATAGCCATCAAACTGTGGCTGGCTGATCGTCTGCCGGATAGCATCGCGCGCTTCTGCATCAACTTCTTCGTCGGCATCGAGCACCACCACCCAGTCGGTTGTGAGCCGCTCCAGCGCTGCCTGTTTGGCTGCACCGAAACCGGTGAATTGTTTCATGATAATCAGCGCACCATGTTCGCGGGCGATCTCCACGGTGCGATCGGTTGACTGCGAATCACAGACCACGATCTCATCAGCGAACTTCACCGACTCCAGCGCCCGACCGACGTTGTGTTCCTCATTGAGCGTAATCATCACGACACCAAGAGTTGCCATCTCAGTTCCCCTCCCCTGTCGGTGCTGCCTTGAAAAGCGACCGCAGCGCGCTGCCGATCTGAATCATATAAGCTTCCACCGTAATACCGTGCAGCGAGTCGCCTTCCGGCGGCCGCACGATCCAGCTTTTCTCGGTGTATGGCCGCCAGCGACGGTAGTTGGTTTCCGCAGCCGTGTACATCGCGACTAGCGGGACATTCAAACTGGCGGCGATATGCACGATAGAGGTGTCGGGGCTGAGGATACAGTCGAGTTTGCGAATCAGCGCCGCGACCTGCAGCAAGGAGAGTCCGCGCTGAATCAGGGAGACATTGTCGCCCGCAGCGGCTGCAATCCTGGTCGCCTGCTCATAGTCTGAAGGAGCGCAAAAGAGCAGGAACTGAAGTTGCGGATAGTGCGCCGAGAGCTGCCGGACCAGTTCACCGTATTTACGTTCGCCCCACTCGCGATTCGGTTTGCCGGCGGAGATGTTGATGCCGACCAGACCAACAGACTTTGAGTCGCGGAGAGCTCCAATTTCTCTGTCACTCCAAGCGATCAACTCCGGCGAAAGTTGCAGACCGATAGGATCGTGGCACGCCTCCAGGTCGATCCCGAATGGCTCCAGTCCGGCGAAATGCAGCTGCACGGCGGGGGCTTCGACGAGCCGATGCGGTGAGACGATATAGTCATAGAGACGCACATTGTTGTTCTTGTGGACACCGATCTTGTAGGCCTCACGGCCCACCCAGAGCAGCATCATGTATGAGGTCGCGGAGACATTGGCCACCAGATCGATGATGACATCGTAGCGATTGCGCGCCAGTGTACGAAAAGTCCGGAAGACATCGAGGGCGCTGTCTTTGCGGTATTGATAGACACGATTGATCGTTGAATCGGATTCGATAATCGAGGCGTTCGCCGGCGAAGCGAGAACATCAATCTGCGCCTGCGGCAGCCGCTGTTTGAGCACATGAAAAGTCGGCAGGCTAACCACCATGTCACCGATCCGGTCGTAGCGCAGGATCAGCACCCGCAGCGGCCCATGCGACGTCAGCCGATCCCCATAGTTGCGCCAACTGCGACGAAAGCTAAAGAAGATGATCCAGGTAACCAGCCACTTGAACTGGACCTCGAATTCCTTAAGCAGTGTCGCGAGCGGAGGGAATCTGCGATTGATCTTTGTCTGCATGGTTATTGTTAAATTGCAGGTCGTAGAGCCGCCGGTAAAGACCGCCCTGCTGCAGCAATTGTTCATGTTTGCCCTGTTCGACGATCCGGCCCGACTTGACCACCAGAATCTGATCGGCATTGAGAATCGTCGAAAGACGATGCGCGATGACGATCACCGTGCGACCGCTCATTAGTCGGTCAATTGCCTCCTGCACGAGCCGTTCCGATTCGGTATCAAGCGAGGAGGTCGCCTCATCGAAAACCAGAATCTGCGGGTCTTTCATCAGCGCCCTCGCAATTGCCAGACGCTGTCGCTGGCCTCCGGAGAGCATCAAACCACGGTTGCCGATGATCGTCTCATACTGCTCCGGCATTTCCATGATGAACTCGTGCGCGTTGGCGGCTTTGGCGGCGGCAATCATCCGGCTCTGCTCATTCTGTCCGCCGGGATAGGCAATGTTGGCGGCGACCGTGTCGTTGAAAAGGATTGTCTCCTGCGTGACCACCCCGAGCAGGCTGCGTAGCGATTTGAACGAGAGCTCGCGCAGATCATGTCCATCTATGGTGATCTTGCCGGAGAGTGGATCATGAAAGCGGCAGAGCAGATCAACCATAGTCGACTTGCCACCACCTGAGGGACCAACCAAAGCGACGATCTCACCTTTCCTGACACTGAAGTCAACATCCTTTAAGACAATCTCGCCGGTGTCATACCTGAAGGAAACTCCCTCATAGCGAATCTCCTTCTCAAAACTGGCGATTTGGGTCGGCTGGGCAGTCTCGACTACGGTCGGCTTGACATCGAGCAGATCGAAGATCCTCCTTGCGGCGGCGAGACCCTCATATATTCTCACATTCACATTCGATACTGACTTGGCGGGATTGATAATCGAGAACATCGCAAAGAGAAAGAGCAGGAAATCGGATGGAGCCAGAAACTGCTGGGCCAACACCATCCGGCCCCCATACCAGAGCAGCAGGGCCGCCGCGACGACGCCCAGGATTTCATTGATCGGCCCCGGCAGCAACCGCACTCGATTGATGCTCAGCATGGTGCGGAAATAGTCGCTGGTGCGCGCACGAAACTTGCCCGACTCATGCGACTCAGCCGAGTAGGCGCGCACGATACGGACATTGTTAATCGACTCCTCCAGCGAACTGGAGACGTCGGCCAGCGCCTCCTGCGCTCCCCGACTGTGTCGCCGCACCACCCGGCTCGCCTGATAGATCAGGATCAGGATGATCGGGAAGACCACAGCGGCGAACAGGGTCGCCTGCCAGCTCACCATAATCATGATCCCGAGGTAGACGATGATCAGGAGCGGATCGCGTACCAGGTTGTTGAATGCATTGTTGAAGGTCTCATGGATTTTGAGCACGTCGGAGACGGCGATGGAAATCAGATTGCCGGTGCGGCTGCGGTGAAAATACTGAAGCGAGAGCTTCTGCAGATGCCCATAGATGTCATCGCGCAGCGTCTTGGTTATGCCCTGTTCAACATAAGCGGCGAAGAAACCCTGCAAAAAGAAGAACACATTCTTAGCGACTGCGAGCACCACTAAGGCCAGGCAGAGGTTGAAAAGGTCCTGCGTCTTGTCGCCGGTCAGCAGCAGCGACTGCACCAGCTCAGCGGCCCAGGCTTTGACACTGCCGATCAGGTCCTGTCCGACAGCCGGCGTCGAACCGGTCAGTAGCGAATCGGCGCCGAAGAGCGCACTGATGAGATTCGTGCCGAGATAGACCAGCGCTGCCGAGACAATCGCATAGAGCAGGACACAGGCGAGTGAAGCGCCCAGGTATTTGCGAAAGGGAATGAAGTATCTGAATAAACGTCTAATCATAACTCAACTAACTTAGAGTCTAGCCTCCCACAATTGAAGCTACAACGCTGCGGAGACGATGTCAAACCTCTTTGGCGAGCCGCCCGACTCACTGCTGCGAGTCGGTAAGCGCCTCGACCAGTTCTTCTTCGGTGAGCGCGAGGCTCGATTCGGGGATTTTCAGTTGGAACTTGGCCGGGGGAATCTCGCGATTGAAATGCAGATCGAGGGCGCGCAGGTTGATTCGCAGGTTCTTGTCGGCGCTGACCCAGTCGAGCTGTTCGAGCTGGGCATGCGGAAAATTCGCTTCATCGACCCGCCAGCGGGTTTCCAGACTATGTTGGAAACGTTGGTCGACCGCCAGGAGCGTAAGCTTGCCTTTGCCGCTGCCGACCTCTGATTGCCATTTGTCGGGATCAGGCACCGGCACCTTGCCGCTCGCCAGAGTCAGGAGGAAGTCGATTAGGTGTCCGGCCTCGGCCAAGTCACCGGTTTCCAAATCCTGTCGCAGTCCGAAGAAGTGCTCGCGTCGGTCCGGGAAATAAACCGCGAGTGAATCCCCGACCAGTACTGCCTTGAAAACCGACTTGCCGAGGAAGCCGCGAACATAGATCGAAAGCAGCGAGTCGCCCTGACTGAACAGCTCGGCGCGCAAGTCATCGACCTTGCCGTCGCGGGAAATCTTGGCGCGTAACAGGGCACCGTAAGATTGCATTCCCGCACTCTGCAAAGCGGCGTAATTGTTCAGTTCCTGCAGTGCCGAGGGATCATCTGATAGTGCCAGTCGCCCCGCGCACCCGGAAACAACGATCAAAAGCAGGATGACTGAAAGTGCACTCCGCATACTATTTGCCGATCAGGATGGTCAGCATCAAGTCGACAAAGGGCCCAATCACCATCCAGATAATCGATCTGCCGCCCGGCATCATGAAGCCGATGAAGATCACCGCGATAAGAAGCATCGGACCATAGCGTTCGAGTGAGATCGCGAAATTCTCATAGCGAGGCGGCAATAGCGAGAAGAGAATCTTAGAGCCGTCAAGTGGTGGCAGCGGAATCATGTTGAAGAAGGCCAGCGCACAGTTCACCAGAATCATGAAGTAGAGAAACTGATGCGCGATGCTCTGCGACTGCGGATCGAGGCCGAGAAAGGACACCAGATGAAAGACGGCGGCGGCGGCCACTGCGAGGATGATGTTCGAAGCGGGTCCGGCGGCACTTACGAGAAAGGTGCCTTTGCGCCAGTCGCGAAAATTGAAGGGATTAATCGGCACCGGTTTGGCCCAGCCAAAGCGGAAGCCGGAACCGACCATGACCAACAACCCCATCAGATCGAGATGTACCAGAGGATTGAGCGACATCCGACCCATCTGCTTGGCGGTCGGGTCACCCATCCGGTTGGCAGTCCAGGCGTGAGCGAACTCATGCACGGTCAGCGAGAAGAAGAGGATCGGCAATCCGATTATGGCAAGTTGTAAGTAGTCCATCAGTTTTCTTTCATCGTCTTCTTCATGGTTCTACGCGGCTGGACCGACTTTGGACCAGAGACAAATCTGCTCTCTTCATCATAGAAGCGCCAGAGTTTCTCGGTTGCCTCGCGGATACCGATCCTGCCGGAGCGCCCAATTTGCTCCACTTTGTGGCCATCGTCGATGACATGCCAGCCATTCTCTGTCAAATCGCGACCGCTGTCGGCCACGGTGATCCCCAGAGCCTGGCAAAGTTTGCCAGGGCCGGAGGTCAAGGCTCGTAAATCGGTAGTTCCGCGCCGCCGTTGCATCGCTTTGATGCCATCGACAGGTTCCAGCGCCCGAATCAGGACCGCTGCCGGCGCATCTTTGGGCTCGGCGACGATATTCAGCATATTGTACATCCCATAGACGAAATAGACATAGGTAAGCCCCCCCTGCTCAAACATCACCCAGTTCCGGCGGGTGCGACCGGATCGAGCATGGCAGGCTAGATCATCCTGACCGATATAGGCCTCGGTCTCAACAATACGACCCGAGAGCGATCCGCCCCGTTTCTTGACGACGAAGAGCTTGCCCAGCAGATCGCACGCTACTGTAAGTGTAGGTTGTAAGTAGAAGTCGCGCTCCAGCTTAGTACTCATAGCCATCTTCCAACGGGGCCGGTAGCAGCTCATAGGCTATTTGGCTGGCGGCTTCGAAATCGAGCGCCAGTTGTTCAGGAGCATGGGCATCGGAGCCCAGCGATTCGATCCGCACACCGGCACGACGAGCCTCGTTGACAATCTCCATCGAGGGATAATACTCCCCGAGACCGTGGCGCATCCCTGAAGTGTTGATTTCCAGACCCAGCTCATACCTGGCCATTTTGGTGAGCAGTGAGCCGAGATAGGGACGATGAGCGGTCTTTATCACATCGCCATAAACCGGCAGCCCATGCCGTTTGTAGACATCGAGATGCCCCAAAACATCGAAGAGGCCCGATTCCGCGATCTGCTCGGCCATCTGAAAGTAGCGCGGCAGCCAATCTTCGATTTTGTGCGTCTGGTAGTATCCTGGCCCCGCCTCACTGGAGGCGATGTGGATATCGTCTGTTTCATGAACCGAGCCAATGATAAATTCCAGGTCAAGTTGCGGCAGTTCTCGGGCGAGCTGATCGGCAATCGTCTCATCCCAGCCCACCTCCAGACCACAGCGCACCAGCAGACCCTGTGCGGTAAACTCCCGGCCAACAGCCCGAACCAACTCGATGTAGCGCTTGACGGAATCGAGGTTGGCCGGCTCGCGCTTGCCATCCAGCACGATATAGCCGTACCTTTCGCGCCCGGCTGGCGTGATTTCATAATGAGTGGTGAACATAATTTCATGCAGTCCCAGCTCGAAAGCTTTCTCGCAGAATTCGCGCACCGAACCGTTGGCATCGGTGGAGCAATCAGGATGAACGTGTTTATCGGCAAGTGGGAAAGTGAACAAGGCTAACGCTCCGGGACAAACTGGTTGTGACGTTTTTCAAACCCGACAGTGGTCGGCTCCCCGTGACCGGGATAGAGCACGGTCTCGTCGGGCAGTGTATATATGCGAGTACGGATTGAGTTCTCCAGTTGCGGGAAGGAACCGCCGGGCAGATCGGTCCGGCCGATGCTCATCAGGAAAATCAGATCCCCCACGATCGCGAAGCCATTGTGGCACAGGGTGATGCCGCCGAGAGAGTGCCCTGGCGTGTGCAGCACGTCGATCTTGAGATCGCCGATCGCAACCTTCTCGTTGTCTCCGAGCAATTGATCGGGAGCGGTACCGGCAATCGGATCGCCCGTGAAAGCGCTGAAATTAGCCTGCGGATTAGTCAGCGCTTCGGCTTCGGCACGATGGATCAGAACTGGACATTCGAAGACCTGCTGCAGCGGCACAACGGCTCCGATATGATCATAGTGGCCATGGGTAAGCAGAATGCCGCAGACTTCGGCGGTATGCCGCTCCACGGCTGCTGCGATCTTTTCCGGCTCGTCGCCGGGATCGATGATCATCGCCTGGTTGGTGTTTCGGCAGCCCAACAAGTAACAGTTTACCTGAAGCGGGCCAACGACGATGCGTTCCAGGAAGAAATCGGTTAGCTCAGACATCTCGGGCCAAGAAAGAGCGGATCGGCCCGGCAGTCAACTTCAATCTGCCTCGGGGCCGCTTTCGGACCAACAAATCCGCGCTTCGCGACGTTTTAGGACGCTGTCGGACGTCGCGAAGAACTGCCGAAAGCTCGCGGAGCGGCTAAAATAATCGTCCGAAACACTTGACAAATCGTTGCGGGGAGGTAAAATGAGAGGTTTAGATTTTAACGCATTGAGCCGAGGAGCATGCGCGTGAAGACATTTATACCCAAGCCTGACTCAGTCGAGCGCAATTGGTACGTGGTGGATGTAAAGGACAAGATCCTCGGCCGCCAGGCTGCCAAGATAGCGCGGATGCTGATGGGCAAGACCAAACCGGTCTACACACCGAACTTCGATCTCGGCGATTTCGTCGTCGTGGTCAATGCCGACAAAGTCAGGTTGTCGGGCAAGAAGGAAGACGCCAAGACTTATTATCGCTATACGGGTTACCCGGGTGGCTTGCGCCAGACTTCTTTCGCTCGTTTTGTCAAACAGCGGCCGGAAGAGCTGTTCCGCAAGGCAGTCTGGGGCATGTTGCCCAAAGGGCCGCTGGGTCGTCAGATGATTAAGAAGCTGAAGGTCTATCGCGGGCCCCAGCATCCGCATCAGGCGCAGAAGCCTGAGCCGTTGGAGTTGAACTAATATCTTCGCAGAGGCGAAAGGACATAGATGGCAGTAGAGAAAATACAGGCGACCGGTCGGCGCAAGAACGCTGTCGCCAGCGTGTGGATGACGCCGGGCAAGGGTCGCTTCAATGTCAACGGTCGCAGCTTGTTCCCCTATCTGACGCGGCAGGCGCTGGGGGTGCATGCCACTGAGCCTTTCAAAGTTACCGACACTCAAGGCAAAGTGGACGTCACTTGCAAGGCGAGTGGCGGTGGTTTGTCAGGTCAGGCGGGCGCGATCAGATTGGCGTTGGCGCGGGCACTGTTGAAGTTGAATCCCGATTATCGCAGGTCTCTCAAGAGCGCCGGAATGTTGACCCGCGACTCGCGGATGGTCGAGCGCAAGAAGTACGGAATGGTGAAAGCGCGCAAGCGCTTCCAGTTCTCGAAGCGATAGAAGTTATCTTAAACGACTCACACCCGGGGATTCCGGCGGGTGGTCAGGCGAGAGCCTGTCCCGCAGGCCCTGGCGGTCAATCGTGGAAGTTGATCCGGGTGGTGGAATAACCGAACCTCAAGGAGTATTTAATGCCTGACATTCGTATGCAGGAGTTGCTCGAAGCCGGGGTGCATTTTGGCCACCAGACGCGACGCTGGAATCCCAAAATGCGCCGCTTTATTTTTACCTCCAAGAATGGCATCTACATTATCGACCTCAATAAGACGCTGGCGGCGATTGAAATCGCCTGCCGTAAGGTCCGCGAGGTCATTTCGAAAAATCAGCAGATTCTCTTCGTCGGCACCAAGAAGCAGGCGCAGGATGTGATTCGCGATGAGGCCGTGCGTTGCGGGCAATTCCATGTTACCGAGCGCTGGCTCGGCGGCAGGCTAACGAATTTTCAGACGATCAAACGCTCGATTAAGCGCTTGAAGCAGATCGAGATGATGCAAGAGGATGGCACCTTCGAGAAGCTGACCAAAAAAGAGGCCTCCGGTCTCACCAAGGAAAAAGGCAAGCTCGACAAGGTACTCGGCGGTATTCGCGATATGAATCGCCTGCCCGGTCTGGTAGTGGTGGTCGACTGCAAGAAGGAGCGGATCGCGGTGGCCGAGGCCAACAAGCTGGAGATTCCGGTCATCGGCGTTATCGACACCAACTCCGATCCCGATCCGATCGACTTCCCGATTGCCGGCAACGATGATGCAATCAAGTCGATCCGGGTAATTATCCGCCGCCTGGTTGAGTCAGCGATCTCGGCTCACAATGAGCTGGCACAGAAATCCGGCGCAGCGGCCAAGGCTGAGGCGGATGAAGCTGCCGCGGCAGCGGCGGCGGTAGCCGACGAAGAAGCGAAATCGTAAGCTTAGGAACTTGAGGATTAGTCAAAATGAGTATATCAGCAGAGCAAGTTAAGGAACTACGCGAGCGCTCCGGCGCCGGCATGATGGACTGCAAGAAAGCGCTGGAGGAAGCGAAGGGCGACGTTGAGCGCGCGCTCTCGGTTCTGCGCGAACGCGGGATCAGCAAAGCCGACAAGAAGGCCGGTCGCGAGACCACAGAGGGTCTGATCGGCACCTACGTCCACCCGGGCGACAAGCTCGCGGTGATGGTCGAGGTCGCCTGCGAAACCGATTTTGTCGCGCGTACCGATGACTTCAAAGAATTGACTCACAATCTGGCAATGCATATCGCCGCTGCCAACCCGCTGACCGTGCGGCGTGAAGATCTCCCCGAAGATGAGATCGCCAAAGAAAAAGAAATCTATCGCACTCAGGCTCTCAACGAAGGCAAGCCGGAGAAAATCCTCGACCGCATTGTCGAGGGCAAGCTGGAGAAGTACTTCTCCGAGGTTTGTCTGCTGGAGCAGCCCTACGTCAAGGACAGCGAGAAAACAATCAATGACGTGCTCAGCGATGCGATCGCCAAACTGGGCGAGAACATGAGCATTCGTCGTTTCGTCCGCTTCCGGCTGGGGGAATAGGATGAACTCGGAGCCGGCATATAAGCGCGTCCTGCTCAAACTGTCAGGGCAAATGCTGGCCGGCACCCGCGGTTTCGGGATCGAACCGTCACAGCTTCGTTACGTCGCGGAGGAGATCAAAGCCGCGACCAGCACCGGCTTGCAGTTAGGCATCGTGGTCGGCGGCGGCAACATCCATCGCGGCGCCGAAGGCACCGAGATGGGTTTGAGCCGGGTCACCGGCGACTACATGGGGATGCTGGCGACGGTTCTCAATGCCCTCGCTTTACAATCGACACTTGAACATCTCGGGTTGGAGACACGGGTCCTGACCGCGCTGCGGATTAGCGCGGTTGCTGAACCCTATATTCGGCGTCGGGCGATGCGGCACCTGGAGAAGGGGCGAATCGTGATCATGGCCGCCGGGACCGGCAATCCCTATTTCACCACCGACACCGCCGCGGCGTTGCGCGGGATCGAGACCAAGGTCGATGTCATCCTGAAGGCGACCAAAGTCGATGGCGTTTACAGCAGCGACCCGATGAAGGATCCCCAGGCAGTACGATATGAGCGCCTCCGTTATGATGAGGCGATACAGCGCGATTTGCGCGT
>JBDRQZ010000564.1:0-3007 GCA_043826025.1 bacterium
GTCATCACCCGCCCCTGTGACCGAATTCAAGAGCGCCAGGTCGCGCAAGAACCCCTGCCAAAACACCAGTAGCCGTTCGACTTGCTCGCGGTTGCCAAACGCCACCCGGTCGGAATACTTGATTCGCAGCTTTACTTGAGGTAGCTCCAACGCATCGGAGAATGCTTTCCAGGCGAAATCTCGCAGCCGCAAAAAGTCCCCCTCGACATACTCACCGATCTGATGAAGCGATCCGGCAGTCTGCCGGCTGAGCACTTCACTTTCGCGCTCACCGATCTCGAAATGAGCCCGCAGATGCTGCGCGATCACTTCCGGTTTGATCTCCGGAAATGGCACCCGCCGCAAACGCGAGATAATTGTCTGATGCAGGAAGCGGGGTTGGTCGGTGACCACAATCAGATATGCCTGCGGCGGCGGCTCTTCGAGCAGCTTCAAGAGCGCATCCATTGTACCGGGCAGCATCCGTTCCGCTTCATTGATTATGCCAACCTTACAACGCGCCAGTGAGGCCCGGCGCGACAGTGTCGTGTGGAAAGCACGGATCGCATCGATCGTGACAAAACTGGTGACATCATCGGAGCCGGGACCGAATGGATCGGCCGCTTTCTGCTGCAAGTAGGGAAAGAATAACTCCGGCCACTTCTTCTCATCGGCAGGCAAGGGGAAGAGATGCAGCAGATCGGGGTGAGAGAAACTCGCCGCCTGGTGGCAGGAGGCACATTTGCCACAGAAATTGTCATCGCTCTCAGTGCAGGTCAACGTCTTAGCCAGATCAAATGCGGTCAGCCATTTGCCGACACCTTTCCTGCCGGTAAACAACAGCGAGGTCGGCAGCTTGCCGATTTTGGCAGCTTGCTGGAGACGCGTTAATACTTCAGGTTGATAGTCAGAGGCTCTGTAAGTATCACTGGTCATGTTTCAGCCAGGCGAGTGGATCGACCGCAGTCTTGCCTTGCCTGACTTCAAAATGCAGACGCTCTGCGGCGGTCTGGGCAAATGGTTCGCCGCGCAACACCTGATCCCCCTCACCCACTGTCAGGCTGTCGAGATTGCCATAAAGGGTGTAGAGCCGACCACTGTGCGCGAGAATGATGAACCGTTCCAGACCTCTCGCCCAACCACTATATACCACCTCACCGGAGAGCGCAGCAACCACTTTCCGTCCCGGCGCCGTGGCGATCTTGATCCCGCTGCTGCGGCCGGAAAGACCGGTGCTCGCCTCATGGCTGACCCCGAACTTCTGCACCACCGCGCCCGAGAGCGGCCAGAGCAGTTTGCCCCGCAGCCGTTCGATCAACTCCTGCTCCTGAGTTTGCCAGACGGTGTCCCGCTCCCAGTCCAGTTCTTTGGCAATCGCCCCGAACACTTGCGAGGCCTCAGTCAGATCGGCCAGTTCGCGCGCGCGGCGGCGCTGCTCACCCTGCAATTGCACCAGCAGCTCCTCACGTTGGCGCATCGCCGCCTGGGTCGCCCTCAATTCCGAGCTTTGGGCGCCCTGCAGAGTTCGCAGCTCATCTTTCTGCGAGGCCAGCGTGGTTAGAAGCTCCTGATACTCCTCGGTCTGCGCCAGAAGTGAATCCTGACGTCCCTGCTCGGCGCGCAGTAGCTGTCCGAAAAGGTAGTCATCCTGGTCATCGGCTGAAGCGGAAAGATTCATGTAGTAATAGCGCAGTTGCAGCGCCTGACGTTCATCGCCCTCAGAAAGCTGATGACGGGCATGGGACAACTCCGCTTCGGTGGCTGCAATTCGGGTTTCGAGGTCGCCGATCTGCCAGCGATAGACGCGTTGGAGTCGGCTGGATAATTCCAGCGTAGCCTCTAATTGATCGAGTTGATCGACCAAATCGGCCTGGCCCGCCAGCAACTGCTCCAGTTCGGCGCGCGTGGTATCGAGCTGTGACTTAAGTTGCCGCCAATCGCTGGGCGCTTCCTGCGCGACCAGCAGCGCGGCACTCAGCAGCACCAACAGACATGGAGCTGTAAGCAATCGTGTGAATTTCATCCTTGCAGTACTCGACGGAGCGCGAAGTAGCTCGCGGTCACTCCGGCCAGCAGGCCGGCCAGCGGCAGCGTGATCATAGTTTGCAGATTGATAAACGTCGTCAGCAACGGCAGTGACTTCACCAGTTGCCAGAGCAGGTAGAGCAATAGCAAACTGACAACTGCGCCACCGATTCCCAACAGTCCGCCCTCAATCATCACCGGCAGCCCTAGTTGCAGTCGGCTCGCGCCCAGTTCCCGCTTGAGTTTAAGCTCGGCACTACGCCACATAACCTGACCGGCAATCGCCCAATAGCACAGGATCACCGCCGCCGCAAAGACCAGAAGCGCCACAAAAGTCGCCAACAGGTCAAGCAGCTCCAGCACCGGTTCCTGAGCCGCCAGCTCCTCTTCATTGTAGTTGATGCTTTCGACCGCGCGCAGGGTGTCTAACTGACTCCTGGCCGAGGAGAAGTTGGCCGAAGTTGCATATTCCGGCTCGAAGCGCAACACCAGCGCATCGGGCAACGGATTGAAGCCACCGTAGGGCAGCGCTTCGCTGCCCAGCATTTCCTGCAGCCGGAGATAGGCCTCATTGCGATCGCGGAAATTGAGTATAGCAAAGCCGGGCATCTTCTCCGCAAGTTGTGAGATTCGATACAGTTCACCAGGTGCGGTGTCATCGCGCAGGTAGATTGCAAACTGCCACTCGGCCCGTAGTTTCAGTTGATACTCGCGATAGTTGACACTCAACAGCGCGGTCAAGCCTAGCAGCAGAAAGATCAGCGCGACCACAAATAGCGCTCCCGCACTACTCGGCGCCTGCGCGCGCAGCCGCGATTTGCGAGCTTCAAACTGTGGCGCCAAGGTACTCACCTGCCAGTTCATATTCCGGTTCGCTGCCGGCGCATTTCTCGGCGAAGATTATCACCGCGCTGCCATAAGTAGCCGCCTCACGCAGCTTATCAAGCACGATCCCGCGATCGAGAGCACTCGAATCAAGCTCCGCCAAAATCAGCGGTGGACT
>JBDRQZ010000565.1:0-6611 GCA_043826025.1 bacterium
GCCGACCAAGCTTCACAGATTCGTGGCGTCGGCAACCATGCACTAGCCCCTCCGGAGGGGCTAGTGCATGGTTGCCGACGCCACGAATCTGTGAAGCTTGGTCGGCCGGGATAAAATGTTGCCATACATCTCCGGCCGATCTATGCCGTCTAATCCTCGATTGTTATGCATTCTTCCGGGCAGGCGTCGACCGCCTCGCGGCAGGCTGCCTGATGCTCCTCCGGGACCGGGGTCAGCAAGACCTCCGCCTGCATATCCTCGTTTAGCTCGAAAACTTCGGGGCAGAGCGCCAAACAGAGCGCATCGCCAGTGCAGAGTTTCTTATCTACGGTGACTTTCATCTCAATCATCTCCTCATGGTAGTCATTTGGTCGTCGAGATATATACGCCTGAAGAGAGAATACCTTTGTCGTCGGAAAGGGCAGTTGATTCTAGGAGACAACAATCGCCGGAGCGCCGGCGGTAACCTCGCCGACAAGAGTCGCCTGTGGGCAGTCGTCGCGGATATGTTGCAGCAGGGTCTCCGCGTCTCTGGCGGCAATCGCAAGCAGCAGCCCTCCAGATGTTTGCGGGTCATGCAGGAGATCGACTAATGGCTCAGCCAGCGTGTTTTCATAGCGGGTCCTGTCTTCACAGAAATTGCGATTGTCACGCCCCCCGCCGGTAAGCTGACCTTTAGCCGCAAGTTCGAGCGCCTGCGGTAGTTGCGGCAAAGTGCTACTGTCAAGATGCATCGCAACCCCGGATGCTTCGGCCATCTCCAGCGCATGTCCGACCAGGCCGAAGCCGGTGATATCGGTAATCGAGGAGCAGTCGAATTCCAGGGCTGCATCGGCCGCGGCGCGGTTGAGAAGCGCCATTGAGGCGATTGCGGCAGCGACGGCGTTATCCGACGCGACATTGTTTTTCATCGCGGTGGAGATAATGCCGGTACCGAGCGGTTTGGTAAGAATCAACTTGTCTCCCGGCCGCGCAGCGGCATTGGTTTTGAGCTGATCGAGTTTCACCAATCCGGTCACCGCCAAGCCATATTTGAGCTCATTATCCTTGACCGAATGCCCGCCGGCAATTACCGCGCCGGCCTCGGCGACCTTGTCCTGCCCACCGCGCAAAATCTCAGTCAAGTGACTCAGTTTGAGCCTCCCCAAAGGAAAACAGAGGATATTCAGCGCCACCAGAGGTCGGCCGCCCATCGCATAGACATCGGAGAGCGCATTCGCCGCCGCGATTTGCCCAAACTGATAAGGGTCGTCGACAATCGGCGGGAAGAAATCAGTCGTCACCACCAGCGCCTCGGTGTCGTTGATTTGATAGACTCCGGCATCATCGGCGGTATTCGCCCCGACCAACAGCTTGGGATCGGTGATCGGCGACAGCGCGGCAAGGGCCTCACGGAGCGGACCCGCTCCCAGTTTCGAGGCTCAGCCGGCGCAGGCGACCATGTTGGTCAGCTTGACTATCTCGTCGCGTTCCAGGCTCATACAATCTCCGCTAGAGCGTAATCACTTTCTCGAATTCGAGCAGCGAGTTCACGGTTCCTTTCATATCGCCAGCCTGTCCGACGACCAGCTTCTCCTTACGATTGTAGTAGTCGAGACAGGTGCCACAGGAGAGTATCTCAGTACCCCGCTCGAGGAATTTACTCAAGGTGTCCGCGACCGGCGATCCGGCCGTAGTCAAGAATACGCCGCTGTTGACAAAGATCATCCGGTCGGGCCGTGGCTCCGCTTCAAGCAGCACCGCAAAAAAGCTCTTGATCAGCTTCTCCGCCAGATCGACTTCACCTTCGCCCAGGCCCGATGACTTGACCAGCAGCAATAGACCTTTCTTCTCAGCCAAAGTTGTCTCCTTCCAGCTTTTGACAGCCTCAGGGCTGCCTCAACATACGCAACCCGGCGCCTCCCGACAATGCTAAATTGGCTTGTGGATTATCACATTGACCGCTGAAACTCGCTGCGTATAATAGAATGATGCTGAGATTTACCGGACGCAATATTCTGCCCGCGCTGCTGCTTCTGTGCTGCGTTCTGGCGGGAGCCAGCCAGGCCCTGGCTGCCGAGGCCACCAGTTTCGCCGAGGCCAAACAACTCTCCGCCGCCGGCGGCCTGCCGATCCTCTTCGAGTTTTACCGTTCCGATTGCGAGTACTGTGAGCGCTCCGAACGCGAGGCGCAGTCCAACGAGAGTGTGAAGCTGGCTCTTACCAGGGTGGTGCATTATCATTGTAACGTCAAAGATGGTGAGGGTATCGAACTTTCCGAGAAATACGAGGTCGGTTTCACCTATCCGGTCTTCCTGCTGACCGATGCGACCGGTGAGCCGATCTCCCGCTGGATCGGGTTTTCCAATGCCAGCCGGCTGATCACCAAACTCAGCGATGAGTTGAAGGACCTGACGCCAATTGCCGCACGGGAGACTCGGCTGAAGACAGCGCCGAACGTCAGCGATGCGCTCAAACTCGCCGGCTACTATGCCGACGCGATGAAGTATGACAAGTCGGTCGCAGCCTACCGCAAGGCACAAGAGGTGGGGGGGACACGCAGCGATTACAGCTATCAGATCTTCTATCAGGCCGCCAATGCCGCCTGGAACGAGATGATGCCCTTTGCGGAGGTGTTGCCGGCTGCCGATGCCGCGCTGACTTCATCCCGAGTGGGGGTGCCGAATAAACTGAAGGTCGTGGAACTGCTGGCCCGTCTGGCGCGCAAATCTCACAGGACCGAAGTCCTTGGTCCCTATCTCGACAAAGGTATCGCACTTACCGCGTCCGACAAGAGCAACTCCCCAAATGAGAAGCACGCCAACTTCCTCGCCGATCAGGCACTGCATATCGAAGGTGACACGGCGCAGGCAATTCAACTCAAGAAGCAAGGCTTGGGTCCGGGCTGGGAGAATGACATGCAGAAGTGTTATGGATTCGCGCGCTGGTGTCTGGAGCGGGAGATCAATCTGCCGGAGGCTGAAACCTATTGCCGTAGTGCGGCGCAGACGGTCCCCGATCTCAAGGCCAAGGCGCAGATCTATGGCAAGTTGGGTGAGATTCTCGCCGCCGAAGGCAAGTATGCCGATGCGGTCGATGCGCTGCTGCTCTCGGTCGAAAACGATCCCACCCATGAGTTCTATCACACCCAACTCAAAGAATACAACGACAGCCTCGAAGCGAGGCAGTAGGTCAGCGGTGGGTTGAGACTTCTTCCGTAGGTCAAGCTCTCTTGGAGCTTGACTGAGTAAGAAACGTCAAAACCGCGATAGCTTCGACCTACCTCACTTCGCACTTGCAGAAGAGAGTCCGAACCACGGGGGTTCGGACCTACAAGGGACGGCGCCGTTCTTGGTCATCCCCGCGCAGCCTGCCCCCGAGTTTCGTCGGGGGGCGGGACCCAGCACAGTTAGTTCAAGCATCCTGTCGACGTGGGATCACAAAGCCTCATACGAAAAGAGTAGGGGCGTAGCGTGCTACGCCCGCCATAGGTCCTCTTCCGCGTGAGGCGGAGCCGAAGGAAAAACCCGACAATTCAATCTAGCTGGTGCACCGGGGGGTACACCAGCCACCGGCTTCGCCGGGGCTAGCGAGGCGGTAGCGTACGCCCTCGCCTGCCCTCGACCTGATCGAGGGTGCGCCAACTCCGGATTATCTCCCTTGACAAATCCCACAAGAACGGCCATTCTGAAAATGGCAAACGCACAAGCGCGCTCGAGAGCGATTAGCAGGAGGGAGCACTCCGTGGAGCCAATAAAGCTGCTCACTGATTTAGCGGTGCATGAATCGGGGAGCGATGTCAAAGATGGGCTGGGCTTCAATACCTATGCAGAAGTGCTGGGTAATGCCGCATTAGGAACCAAAGGTCCTTTCACTATCGGTGTTTTCGGCGAATGGGGCGAAGGCAAAACCAGCCTGATGCAAATGACCAAGGACTTCATCGACAAGAACGCCAAAGATCAAGATACCGTCACGGTCTGGTTTAACGCCTGGCAGTATGAGAAAGAAGAGCATCCACTGAGTCCGCTGGTAGCGACAATCATTTCTGCACTGGAGGAATGGCAGGCGAGCAAGGCCAAGTTTGCGAACAAGGCTAAAAATCTTGTCAAAGCGCTACGCGCTATTGCGTACGGGTTTTCGGTCAAGTCGACAATAAAGGTCCCCGGCTTCGCAGAGATTGAAGCGGGCTTTGTCGCCAAAGACATGATCGATGAAGCGCGCCGCAAGTCTCCTGATCCGCTTCTCGACCGAGCTGTTTACTACGGCGCGCTTTCGCGACTTGAAGCCGCCCAACCGGGCGACGAGGTCAAAATTGTTGTCTTCATCGATGACCTTGATCGCTGCTTTCCTGACCTAGCCATCAAGCTCCTGGAGAGTATCAAACTGGTTCTCAATCAACCCGGATTTATCTTCTTTCTTGGTGTGGCTCGTAGCGTGATCGAGGGCTATCTGCAACATCGGTACCGCGAAGAGTACGGCATCGAGGACTTCCCCGGCGATTCGTACTTGGATAAGATTGTGCAGTTGCCTTTCTATCTGCCGCCACACACAGAAAGAATGGAGGGTTTTTCGAAATTACTGCTGGAGCGCATAGCAGAGGGTCTCCGTTCTGAATTCAAAGAGCTGCTTCCCATCATCGGTGCCGCTTGCGGAAGCAACCCGAGGGCAACGGTAAGATTCGTGAACAATCTCCTTATTGATCGCGCCATAAGCAATGCGCTTGGCGGTGGACTTGAAGAGATTCCCATTGGTGTTTTCGCGGTCACCCGCAGTCTGCAACAACGGTGGCGAGGCGTTTTTGAGATACTGGTGCGTGAACCATCATACTGCAAAGATCTCTCAGCGGCGGTCCAAGGAAGTCTGCGTGATCTTGCGTCAGATGGGGGGAGCCCATTGGCAGGAGTTGTGGCTACCTTGATCGAGGACAATGACCTGTCAAGGATGCTTCGAGCAGACCACGGAGTCCAGTGGCTGACTAACACGGAGTTGAGAACGGCAACTGTGAGTTTCTTGCGCTCTCAACGTTCGATGGTGACTTTTGAGGATGGCCTAGCTTACCCAACTGTCTTGCTGTGGGATGAAAACCGCTTGAATGACGCAGAATATGCTACTGTGTCACAGGCAATTCGCGAGAGCAAGTTCGGGTTTGCGCCTTGTCACTGGCGGTATTTCTGGCCTGCAGAGAGCTCTCTGTGGGACGAACTCAAGAATATGAATCTTAAATTGATCGTAATTGTCGTCTTTGCAGGAGACTCACGATCGGAGGTGCTCCGAGGAAAGGCTGAGGCAATGGCTGATTCTATTGATCTTTCAGCTACTCCAATAGCTGTACTCCTAATGGCGGGAGCTAACGAGCATGATATTCCAGAGTTTCTTCGGGGCAGACCACTGTGCGACCTTCGTTCTGGAGTAAGTTTCAAGCTAGTCTTCGACTATATTGATGGCGTGCTCTAACCTGCTACCGATGCCTCGGCAATCCTCTACCAACGCCGTGTCTTTACGTCCCCATCTCCCAGGAGGAGAGATAGCGCTTCTGCTCGGGGGTCAGTTTGTCGATCTGGGTGCCCATTGAGCGCAGCTTGAGGGTCGCCACCTGCTGGTCGAGTTTCTCCGGCAGGGAGACAACCGACTGCGTCAGTTTCTTATAGTTCTTGGCGATGAACTCACTGGCCAGCGACTGGTTGGCAAATGACATATCCATCACCATTGCCGGATGACCCTCGGCGGCGGCGAGATTAATCAGTCGGCCATCACCCAGCACATTAATCACGCGATTGCCCGGCAGTGTGTACTCCATCACCAGCGGCCGCACTTCGCGTTTCTTTTTCGAGATTTTCGCCAGACCCTTGAGATCGAGTTCGACATTGAAATGCCCGCTGTTGGCGACGATCGCCCCCGATTTCATTTTGCGGAAATGCTCCGGGCGGATCACATGGATGTCACCGGTGAGCGTGACAAAGAGATCGCCCAACGGTGCGGCTTGCGCCATCGGCATCACCCGGTAACCATCCATCGCCGCCTCAATCGCCCGCACCGGATTGACCTCGGTGACAATTACATCGGCGCCCATACCCTTGGCGCGCATCGCCAGCCCACGGCCGCACCAACCATAGCCGGCGACCACTACGGTCGAGCCGGCGAGCAGGATATTGGTGGCCCGCAGGATACCGTCGATAGTCGACTGCCCGGTGCCATATCTGTTGTCGAAGAAGTGTTTGGTTTGCGAGTCATTGACCGCGACAATCGGATACTCCAGCACGCCATCTTTGGCCATCGCGCGCAGACGAATCACCCCCGTGGTGGTTTCCTCGGTGCCGCCGATCACATTGGGCAGCAGTTCGCGCCGTTTGGAGTGCAGCACCGACACCAGATCGGCGCCATCATCCATCGTGATGTGGGGCTTGATATCGAGCGCCCAGTTGATGTGCTGGTAGTAGTCTTTGGTGTTGACCCCGCAGATCGCGAAAACTTTCACGCCCCAGTATTTGACCAGCGCCGCCGCGGCGGGATCCTGGGTCGAGAGCGGATTCGAAGCGCAGAGGCTGACCTCGTCGCCACCGGCGCGCAGCACTCGCATCAGGTTTGCGGTTTCAGTGGTGACATGCAGACAGGCCGCCAGCCGCAGCCCCTTG
>JBDRQZ010000566.1:0-2591 GCA_043826025.1 bacterium
TGAAGGACTATTTCTTCTTCCCGAAGGCGACAGAGTTCTCAAAGGACAATATGATGGTCAAGGACCTGGAGTCGATCAGCTTCATCTTTGCCTCCTCGCTTGACACCACCGGCTTCCTGACCACGACCGGCTTAGACTATGATATTCTGGCGCGCACCTCGGAAAAGTCCGGTGTGGTGACCGCACCTTTCAATATCGATCCCTTCCAGGAGTGGAGCCCGATGAGCTTCACCCGTGAGCACATACCTTTGGGAGTAGCGGTTACCGGCGAATTCACCAGTTATTTCGCGGGCAAACCTAAACCCAGTATGGATACGCTGGTAGTGGAGGACCTGTCGACCAGTGCAGTAGACACTCGTCTCGATTCGGGAGCCGGCGGCCGACTGGTGTTGTGGGGCGATGCTGATTTTGTCACCGATCCGGTTTTGCAGGATCGCTCCAATCTGGTGCTTTTCCAGAACATGACTGACTGGCTCAGCGAAGATGAGGGCTTGATTTCGATTCGCTCGAAGGAAGTCACCGCGCGGCCGCTGAAACAGGTCGATGATGGCACTCGCTCGCTGATCAAGGCGCTTAACATCTTCCTGATGCCGGTGATTGTGGTGCTGTTCGGCGTCGCGCGCTGGCAGATCAGAAAGCAGCAACGAAGGAGGCAGTTGGTATGAACAAATCATTGTTAATCCTCTTGGCGTTGTTGGCGGTGCTGCTGGTTGTTTATCTGCTGGTCAGCAGCGGCGAGAAACAGGAGTTGACGCCCGAAGTCAAGTCGGATTTTCTGGCAGTCGATTCCGGCGTCGTCGATCAGATCAAGATCAAGAAGTTTGGCTCGGAGATGGATTTTACCAAACAGGCCGATGGCTGGTATGTGAGTGATGGCGAGAAGCTGCGTCGCGCCCAGCCCGAGGCGGTCCAGGCCGTCGCACAACTTGCGTATGGGCTCTCGGTCGGTGAAATGGTAAGCTCCAACCCGGACAAGCAGATGCTCTTCCAGGTCGACACACTCACCGGGGTCGCGCTGGAATTCTATCGTGGTGGCGAGTATCTGGCCGGACTGGTGGTCGGCAAAACGGGCGGCGACTACCAGAGCACTTATGTTCGGAGATCGGGGTCGAACGATGTCTACGCCGCACTTGGCACTTTCAGTCATCTGTTTAGTCGACCACCGTCGAGTTTCATGGATAAGACTCTGCTGGCAATCGATCCGGGGGCAATCAATGTGGTGGAGTATAAGGGCAGGGGAACCGACTATTCTCTGATGCTGCAAGACACCGTGTGGATGGTGCTGCCCGCTGCAGGCGAGTCATTCGCCGGCGATCAAGCCAGGATCGGCCGGACAGTGAGCGGCTTTGCGAAATTGCAGTTCTCCGAATTCCCGGCGCGGCCTGACTCCTTGAGTGTCGATTTCGCGCAACCCGACCTTGAGATCACAGTTGGTCTGCGTGACGGCACCGAGCGAGCGTTGCGCTTCGTCAAAGAGGAAGGTGAGAGCAAGAATTTCTATGTGGTCAGCGGGGATAACCCGGAACCTTATGTGATCTTCGATTATGTTGTCAACAACATGGCTCCTAAACTTGAGGAATTGCGGCCGGCTATCAAGTAGCTACTGAAGAAGATGCCGATGAACAGAATCGATGGGTTTGTTCTGGCGCTACTGTGGCTCTTGTTCTTGATCAGTACTCCTTGTCTGGCAGAACGACAGTTTGCCCCAGAAGGCGCCGGTCTTCGTGCCGGACTTGTGGTGGACCCAGACCAATTGCACGTCGGCGCACACGTTCATGTTGGCGATATCGCTCCCGGCCTGATGTTCGTCCCGAACGTCGAACTGGGTTTTGGCAGTGACCTACTGGTGGTTGCCACTTCAGCGGAACTGGACTATCGGTTTCCGACAGTCATCGGTGCTTGGCACCCATACGTTGGACTGGGGGCTGGTCCGGTTTTCGTCTCCACGAAATATGATGATGACACCGGCGTCGGACTCAGTCTGCAGGTGGGTCTGATTCACAAGTCAACCGGACGGGGCGGTTTTCCTTTCCTCGAGTTCAAACTGGGTTTGGAAGACTATCCAGATATCAAGCTCACCATAGGCTGGACCTTTGGCAGCTAGAATGAACCAGCGCTCGCGAGCGCAGCATATCTATGAACTTCTGCAGCGCGCCTATCCCAAGGCGCGCTGCTCGCTTGATTACCGCACTCCGATCCAACTTGTGGTGGCGACCATGCTCTCGGCCCAGTCGACCGACGAACAGGTGAATCTCTCCACGCCGGCACTGTTTGCGCGGTATCGGAGCATTGCGGCTTTCGCAGATGCCAGGCAGGATGATGTCGAGGAGTTAATCAAACCGGTCGGGCTCTATCGCAACAAAGCTAGGAACATCATTGCTCTGGCGCAGACCCTGCGATCAGAGTACAACTCCCGCATCCCAGATTCGATTGAGGAACTCCAGAAGCTGCACGGTATCGGCCGCAAGAGCGCCAATGTCATCAAAGGCGAACTTTATGGGGAGCCGGAGGGTATCGCCGTAGATACTCATGTCACCCGGCTGTCGTTCCGTCTGGGGTTGACGAAGCACACTGATCCGCGCCGCATTGAG
>JBDRQZ010000567.1:0-4994 GCA_043826025.1 bacterium
CGCCAAGGCCCGCGCCGAGAAAAGGCTTCACGGCCTGGCCTCGGCCAAGCCTGACTTCAAGAGCACCTTCGTGGAGTTCCAGAACATCCTCTCCGACCTGCAGGACCAGACCAGCATCCCGCAGTTCCTGGGCCAGGTCGCGACCGACAAGGACGTGCGCGACGCGGGCCTGGCCTGCGACACAGATATCTCGAAATACGGCGTCGAGATATTCTCCCGGGAGGGCCTCTACAAGGCCATGAAAGCCGCCGCGGACCGCGGCGAACTCCTGGAAGGAGAGGACGCCCGCCTGATGGAAAAGACCTTGCTCGACTTCAAGCGCAGCGGCCTGGGCCTGCCCCCGGAACAGCGCGAGAAGCTCAAGGATTTGCCACCGATGATGGGCAAGGGCTTCCGTGGCGACTGCGACGGTTCCGGTCCGCAGGCGCCCAGAGCCCCGCGCGGGGGCGGCGGCGGCGGTTTCGGTCGCGGGCAACGTTAAACTAGATCCTCCCCATTTTGCCTGCCACGCGCACCGGTGCTCACAGCCGGTGCGCGTTCCCATTTCTGACAGATTGCTCAGCTTTCATGATAGGGGCAGTAGCGATAGTCAGCCACCCCCTTGAGGCAGTACATCAACCGCCGCGCGGTCGTGCGACCGTCCCCGTTAAGATTGTCAATCAGGAGCCCGTGGCGGCACTGCATGCATTTGTTGGGCTGACCATTAATCTCCGAGCCGGAGATTCTCGTCCGGCGCAGCTCGCTAAGATCGATGTAATCGCCCCCATCAGTGCGCACCCTGTCGATGCTCCCGACCTGCTGAAACACCAACCGACCGCGATCGACAGTCAACTGACCCTCAAAATCGATGACTTCACCGACCGCGACCCGCGAGCGTTCATAAGTATTGAATGAAAGCCGCGCGTAGAAGGGATCGACTAACCGATCGCGCACGATAATCCCCTCACGGAAATAGAGCAGCACCCCGCGACAGGAGATATTATTCCGTCCCTGTTGCACCAGAAGCGGCATGATTTTCTCGATCCGCCCCCGGCCTTCGATGCGACGATTTCGCAGTTCCGCCAGCCACTCCTCGAATTCCGCCAACTCCCGCTGAAACAACTTCATTTCATCGGCAGGCAAGGTGCTGTCCGGCTGGAAACTGCGCTTCTCCTCATAGAAATACTGACAGGAGCCACAGGATGGCTCAATGCGCCTCTTCTTGCGGGGACATTTGCGGCGTTGGTCGAACTGGCGGCAACGCGGCACAAATGAGAGGCAGCCACCGGGAAAGCACTGTTTCTGTTTGAGAATGTGCCAGACTGAGGTGCCCTGCTCGGCATGTCGGTGCAGTCTGTGTGGGCAGCTAAAAATAGTTGCCTTGTAGAGATTGCGCCGCTCGGTCTGCATCACACAAATGATACTTCCACGCTCCTGTTGTCGATAGGGTTTTCTCCGACTGCTGTAGGGCATTGCCCATACTCATGGGGCTCGCCGACGCGACCGCCACGCTGCCCCACCGCCGTGTGCTCATCGTAAGTTGCTGCGCCGCAGGACCTTGACGGTACTCGCAAAAAGGGGAGAGGGCTCGGCAAACGGTATGCAATTAGTCAGAGCAGAAACCAGCAATTCGCAGGGAGGTTGACCGCGATGAAGGTGAGATTCACGCTGACCATGGATGACCTGACGGTCAATGATCGACACTACGACAGTGTGGTCATCGACTGGGTCTCTGAGGTTGCGCAGTCCGAGGTTCTGGAGATGTCCCAGCAGTGGATGACGTCGCAGAACTTTCTGACGCAGCGGATGGTCGGTTTGCAGCGGGTCGGTGAATCTGCATTGACAATTGAGCCGGTTGACGTCAAAGCGTCAGCCGAGCAAAGGTGAGGGCGATGCAGGAACTTACTTTGGCGGCTCGGATCGAAAGTGTGCTGAAAGCCCTACCGGCGCAATTCGGCACATGGCATGAGTACCTGGTAGCGCAACTGGGTCAGACCGCGACCTTCGCGATCTACCTGGCGCTCGGGGCAATAATCCTGTTGGCACTCTTCCGCAGCTTCAAGTTCTCATTTGATGTGCTGCGTTTTGTCGTGGTGCCGACTCTCGCGATCGCCTTTGTCGGCTCGCTCTTATTGCCTTACTCATTCCTGACTATCGCTCCCTTCGCCGCCATTGCCTGCTCGACGCTGCTCTTCATCCGCGGTTAACCGTCCCGCGACGGCTGGTGGCAGAAAGTCGAACGTCAACTTAGGCAAGGGACGAGAGGATGTTTTTCCTACGCAGACGGCGCATCAGACCCTGTCCCCTCTGTGGCGGTAAGCTTAAAGAAGATCACGGCCAGTGGTGCTGCGCCTCCTGTGGCGCCAGACTGGTTGGAGATACCTGTCGTTTGGCAGAGCTCCCGCTAACCAGCAAGAGGCCCCGGGGTCGGAATCAGTGAGTGGCAGATGAGCGCGCCGACCAATACCTGCCACATCTGCGGCCGCAAATTGACCGAATTTAAGGGCGTCTTTCTCTGTCTGCCCTGCAACGACAAGTATGGCGACTATTACAACTACTTCCAGAATGCCAGTCGTGAATATCAGACTACTGGCGACAAGCTCGTGGTCAAGTGCCCGGGCGCGACGATCTACGATGCCACCAACAGCCGCGTGATCCAGGGGGTCAAGTGGCACAATCCGCGCGACTTCACCCAGGGCTACACGATTGTCGGTCGCCCGGTCTATGGACCCAATCACCGGCCTTCCCGCGTGGTCAAACGGGATCAGGCCAACAACATCTGTCGCTGTCAGGCTTGTCAGGATCTCACGGTGCGGATGCGCATCTACAACCGTCAGAAGACCGAGGAAACCTATCATCAGAATTCACCGATGATGCCGCGTGATCCCAGAAACCTGCGCCCTCCGCTCGAATCCTGATCAGACGGCTCTCCCGAAAATTCTTGCGCTCGCCGACTCCGCATGCGTCTATAAGTCATGCTGAAGAAGGATTTCACTCTGCTGGCTGTCGATGGTTTCCCGCTCCGGGTCACGACCTATGGGACCGACAAGCCGCTCTCGGCGCCGGTGCTGGTTTTTACGCATGGCTTCAAAGGCTTCAAAGACTGGGGCTTTGTGCCGCCGCTGGGCGAGTATTTCTCCGCTCAGGGCTTCTTTGTCGTCACCTTCAACTTCAGCCACAATGGCGTCGGGACGAACCCAACCGAGTTCGATCGCCTCGACCTGTTCGAGCGGAATACTTTTTCGCGCGAAGTCAGCGAGTTGACTCAGGTCGTACAGGCGGTGCGCGGTGGACAACTCGGCAGGGCGAGGCAGGCCCCGCTGGGCGTAATCGGTCACAGTCGCGGCGGTGCCATCGCGCTGCTAACCGCCGCAATGCTGGCTGAGATCGGCGCCGTTGCGACCTGGTCGGCCGTCTCTCACCTCGATCGCTACTCGGCGTCACAGGTAGTGCTTTGGCGGGAACAAGGGTACCTGGAAGCCGTAAACCAGCGCACTAAGCAGGTAATGCGTCTGGGTCTTGATCTGCTTGAAGACATCGAGCAGCATGGTGACGGCTCGCTCTCGGTGGAGAAAGCGGTTCGTAGCCTGGCGAAGCCACTTTTGGTCATTCATGGTCACATTGATGACGGCGTCCCGGTGCGCGAGGCGGAGGAACTCTATTCCTGGGCGGATCAGATCAGCAGCGAGTTACTGGTGATCCCTGAAGCCGGTCACACCTTCGGTGTGGTGCATCCCTGGGCCGGGTCCACACCGGCGTTCGATCTGGTGCTGGATCGTACTGCAAGTTTTTTCAGAGAACGTCTTGGTTAGACCGCTAGCGGAATCACTTCGTAGGGCAGATCCGCGGGCAGCAAGTCCCGATCTTCACCACGATAGACCAGCAGCTTGATCGCCTCCGCCGGCAGTGCGGCGAAATCGAGATCGCCTAAATGCCGGAGTTCGAATTCCGGTAGCCAGTCAGCTTTTCGCTCACCCTGATTCTGGAAGTAGGGACGATCTCCCGGAGCGAGTTGTCGATACTTCTCGGCCGGACCATAGATCACCGGCCTGATCCCCAATTCTCTGGCAATGTCACGATGGATGGCGATACCATAAGGTTCGAAATTGTAGTACACATAGCGTTTACGCCAGCGCATCAGCCCGATGGCATCAACCGGATTCTGCGAGGTAAACGCCACTGCAATCTGCCCGGCGCGCAGAAACCGCCCCGAGGCCCGCAAACGCCGCTCCATAACGATCCTGCGTAAGACGTCGACTGCCGCGCGCGGGTAGCGAGTTGACGAAATCAGATCCTGATAGAAATCGAAGCTGCTCTCTCCGGGCAGGGGACCATGACAGGACCTGGTCCAGTGAGTCAGGTAGTCCCAGCCCTGCCGGAAGATTGGATTCAGCCGAGCTTGCTCGAACTCATAGAGGACCCTGTCGCTGCCTGAGTGGTAGTCTATCCTGAAACTCTCATTGATCGGCGTGCCTCGACCGGCTGCCTCCGTCAGCAGTTTCATCAACCCGCTCTCCGGACGAAGTGAAATCGGCAGCAATAGGTCCGCCATCTGCATTGCGACCCGGTCGCGCTCAGGCCACCACCACTTTGCGCTCTGCGAACGCGCGCCCCGGTCGGGCACCAAGAATCGAAAGGCAGTCTGGTCAGCGCTGAGTTTAAAGTCCTTCGCTATCAGCGCGGCGGTCTCGAGCCGATCCGCTGCCGGTGGCAACAGCACAATCTGCCTGCCGCCGGCGATATTTACCGCATGTTGCAGCAATTCCCAGGTATTGAGTCCGACCGAGGTGATGAACACCGCTCCGGTCGCCGCGAGTGACCTGACCGCGCGCGCAGTTGCCGCCACCCAGGGATCGCGGTTGCAGGGGCGCTTAGCCTGGCGCGAGTTGAGCAGGAGGACTTTTCTGCCCGGCCACTCAGCGGTCTCATCGAGCATGATAATGGTGTCTTCGGCCTCCACTATTGCCCTCAAATTCGGTGTCCTGGAATGTTGAGAAAATTAAGACGGCCCGCGT
>JBDRQZ010000568.1:0-3033 GCA_043826025.1 bacterium
CCAATGGCCTGAAACCCGAAGAGATCGAGATTGGCGACGAAGCACTCAAACAGATTATCAGCTCCTACACCTATGAGGCCGGGGTACGTAATCTGGAACGGAACATTGCCTCTCTTTGCCGCAAGGCAGTCATGCGGGTAATGGAGCAGGGACTGGCTCGGGTGGCAATCAGTGAGGATAATCTGGAGGAATTTCTTGGGCCCCGGAAGCTGATTCCCGACGTTGCCGGGCGAACTCCGGAGGTCGGACTGGTCACGGCGCTGGCCTGGACGCCCGCCGGAGGCGATCTGCTCTTCATCGAGGCGATCAAAATGCCGGGCAGCGGCAAGGTGATGGTTACCGGGCAGTTGGGCGATGTGATGTCGGAATCGGTGGAGGCCGCCTATTCCTTCGTGCGTTCGCGGGCGATCGAGCTGGGGCTTGACAGCGAGATTTTCGGTCAATACGATATCCACATCCACTTCCCGGAGGGGGCTATCCCCAAAGATGGTCCTTCGGCTGGTGTGGCGGTAACGATTGCGCTGATCTCACTGATGACCGAGCAACCGGTCTACCCCGATCTCGCGATCACCGGGGAAGTGACACTGCAGGGCAAGGTTTTGGCAGTGGGTGGCATTAAGGAAAAGTGTTTGGCCGCCTACCGCGCCGGGATCAAGCGGGTGGCGCTGCCGCTCGCCAATCTCAAAGACCTGGTAGAGATTCCCGATGAAGTCAAGGCTGCTTTGGAGTTCATCCCGCTGGAGACTGTCGATGATGCTCTGGTGCATGCCCTGGGCCGGATCATCATGCCCTCCGGGGAAGTGATCGAATCGCTTGGCAACAATGGCCCCGATCTGGTCGTGGAGTAGGGCGAAACCGATCCTCGAAGATGCTTGGTCCGGCACGCACTCCTTACGCATTGGGGGTGATAGTCGGGTCAGCCGCTGATCTCGGCCCCTAAGATGCTGATCGGCAAAGTCTTAATACAGAGCAGAGCTGTGCGGGCCAAGAACCGGTCAATGGCCGGGATGCTCCCGACTTGTAAGGCACCTAATTTCCAAGACCTTGACTACTCCGACAAATTAAACAGCAAGCCACTTGACTTCGCGCTGTAGAGTCGTATACTGTCAATACTTGGAAGTCAATGGTAGATAATGTGTTAGCAACCTGTGTACAACTTGTTGAAAACTACTACAAAACTCTGACTTCCTCCTGTTAGTAGATAGCGCGCCCTGCTTGTCATTGAATGTACCGTTCGGCCAAAAGCGGTGGCGTAGCTCCCCGAAAAAGTGGGGCGATAGTAGTGGGTTTGTATTGTTGAGTGAGGTGGGGAATAAATGCACGAAGAAGTCTCCTCTGTTTGGAATATGTGTCTCTCGCAGCTTTCGAAGCGAGTCAAGAAGCATTCCTTTTTTACCTGGCTGAAACCGACGCGGGTCGAACCGATCGATGACAGTTCTTTTGCGATTCTGGTGCCCAACCAATTCGCGGCCGACTGGATCGATGAGAAGTATCGTCAGGCGATCAGTGAGGCGCTGGCGGAGGTCTCACAGCGGGACTGGCAGTTTGCTTTCCGAATCTGCAAACCGAGCCAGCAGCCGGACTTTTTTGAGCCGGAGCCGGAGCCACGGCGAACTGCCGCCACCCCTTTGCCGAAGAGTGTCACCCGGCTGAACCCTCGATATCTGTTCGACAGTTTCGTCGTCGGCGATTCAAACCAGTTCGCCTATGCCGCCTGTGAAGCGGTGGCTGCAGCTCCCGGCGAGAATCGCTACAATCCGCTCTTCATCTATGGCGGGGTCGGGTTGGGCAAGACTCATCTGGTCCAGGCAATCGGCAACCAAATCAACTATGAACTCAATGGCCACAAGATTCTTTACGCCACCAGCGAGGATTTCACCAATGACTTCATCAGGTCGTTGGGCTCCAAATCGGTGCACGAGTTCGCCCAGTCTTATCGCAGTGTCGATGTCCTGTTGCTCGATGATATCCAGTTTTTCACCGGCAAGGAATCGACCCAGGAGCAGTTTTTCCACACCTTCAATGCCTTGCATCAGGCCGGCAAACAGATCGTGCTGACTGCCGACCGGCCGCCACGCGACATTCTGGGCCTTGAGGAACGGCTGCTTTCGAGATTCAGTTGGGGATTGGTTGTGGATATTCAGCCACCTTCGCTGGAGACGAGAATTGCCATCCTGCAGCGCAAAGCTGACAGCGATGGGGTCAAGGTTGCGCCGGAGGTGCTGAGCTATGTCGCGGACTCGATCACCTCTAATGTTCGTGAGTTGGAAGGCGCACTGGTGCGTCTGCTGGCGTTTGCCTCGTTGCGCAACAAGGATCTAACCGTTGCGGTGGCTCAGGAAGTGCTCAAAGATGCAATCCGCACCAGGACCCGGCAGATCACTATTGAGCAGATTCAGAAGAAGGTTGCCGGCTATTTCAAGGTCTCGGAAGAACTGCTCAAAGCCAAGAAGAAGAGTCAGGAAATCGTCCAGGCCCGGCAGATTGCGATGTATCTCTGCCGCACGCTCACGCCATCTTCGCTGAAACATATTGGCAGTAAATTCGGCAATCGGGATCATTCGACCGTAATCCACGCCTGTCAGCAAGTCTCGCAAAACATGAAAGGCTCCATTGAGTACAAGCTGCAAGTTGACCAGTTGATCAACCTGGTTTGCAGTTGAGCTGTGTGGGGCGTTTGGTTGATAGCTATGTGTAGCGGTTGTGAGGGTCAGAATTGTGGAGAAGCGGTAGTAATCAAACACTTGGAATTCACATCAGGTCAAAATGGTAAACCCGCTGTCGTTAAAAAGGTTTGCTTTACATCTCAACAAATCCACATTATTATTGATTACTATTAGATGATATATACCCTGTTCTCAATAAATGAAGGTGTGGAAGACGCAGGAGCTGGAAGATGAAATTCAGCATCACGACAGGTAAGATACAAGCAGCCCTGGCAGCTGTGAATAGTGTGGTACCAACCAAACTGACTCTGCCTGTGCTTGGTAATGTGCTAATCGAAGCAGCCAACAAACAGATCAAACTGTCGGC
>JBDRQZ010000569.1:0-4618 GCA_043826025.1 bacterium
CAGATTTCGATAACTGCCCGGGTGCTTCGAAAGAGTCAACTCAGAGCTTGGGTCAACTCTGCAGAGCGCTGCCGAAAATGCGAGAACCACTGCAAGAATGTGATTGTGGCTTTCAAACAGGTCGTTATCTGTATGATCGGACTCGGAGTTTCAGGTCGGAACAATGTCTGCAATCATTTGCCATTTTGATATGGATGCCTATTTCGCGGCAGTCGAAGTGCGCAACAATCCGCATCTGCGCGGCAAACCGGTGATCGTCGGTGGTCCACCCAATTCGCGCGGAGTGGTCTCCACTTGCTCCTATGAGGCCCGGGAGTACGGCATTCACTCGGCGATGCCGAGCGCGGAGGCCTACCGTCGGTGTCCGCATGCCGTCTTCGTACGGGGCAGTTTCGCCGCCTACACCTACACGGCGGAAAAACTACGCGAGCTACTTGCCGAGTTTTCGCCGGCAGTGCGCCCCGCGTCGATTGATGAGGTCGTGGTCGATCTCTCCACCGTTTGCAGCGATTTCGCTGAGGCTGAATTGTTGGCGCGCGAGATGAAAGCGGCGATCCGCAGCAGATTATCACTGACCGCTTCAGTCGGCATCGGCCCCAATCGACTGGTCGCCAAGATCGCCTCGGCAATGCAGAAACCGGATGGTCTGACTTGCATCCCGGCGGATCAGGTTGTCGAGAGGCTCTCGCCCGAGCCAGTGGGTTGCATCTGGGGGATCGGCCCGGTCACTCAGCAGCAGTTGCAACGGTTCGGGATTAACACAGTCGCCGATCTTTTCGCAGCCGCCCAGGGCAAGATAATTTCTTCGATTCAGGAAATGTTGCAGCGGATCGCCGAACGTCTTATCGAGACCGAGTCCGACATGGAGGCAGAGGAGGGGGAGCATCTCGAAAAGTCGATGTCGCACAGCGAGACGCTTTCGGTAGACATATACGAGCCTGAGGAGGTGCGGGCGCTGGTTCTCTATCTGGCAGACAAGGTGGTGATGCGACTGCAGCGCAAAGGCGCTTTCTCGCGGACCATCGGCCTGCGTTTGCGCTATAAGGATTGGCAGACGATCACACGGGACCGGACTTTACCGAGGCCGATTCAGGACTTTCCTACCGTATATGAGACCGTTTGCGCTCTCTTGCCTCTTTCGCAGATACACCAGCGGGGGATTCGGCTCGTTGGCGTTCGACTCAGCAGCCTCAGCCAGGCTCTGCCGCTGCTGCCGCCTGATTTGTTCGAAGATTTGGACTCTGGCCGCGGTGATTCGCTGAACGACGCTATCCGTGCCGTGCGCGACAAGTGGGGGGACAAATCGCTCCAGCGGGCCACCTCGCTGATTGCGCCACACTAGTTCTGACGCCGGTTTTTATTGACTTTGGGGGGGATTCTTGTAGTTTGACGGTATGGAGACTGAAGAACTGTTAACTACAATAGAGATAGAACACGGCATGTTTAAATGGCCATTTGCAGAAGTCGCCGCTAATCTGAAGGCGTCGGTTATCAGAGAGGTGCTCAAGATCTCTAACAAACCGGGCGTCATCAATTTTGCGGGCGGGCTACCGGCGCCGGAGCTATTCCCGGTGGAGCGGATTAAACAGTGTGTCGATCACGTGCTGACCGAGCGCCCGGCTCAGTCTTTGCAGTACTCCGTAACCCAGGGAGTGCCGGAGCTGCGCGAACTGATTGCCGAGAACGCTTCCCGCAAGGGGTTGCCGGTCGCGGCGGAAAACATTCAGATCACCACGGGGTCACAGCAGGGGCTGGACCTGGTTGGTCGCGCTTTTATCTCACCGGGTGACTATGTTCTCACCGAACGGCCCACCTATCTCGGCGCGTTGCAGGCTTTCAATTTCTATCAGGCACGCTACTGCACCGCCGATATGGATGAAGGTGGCATCATTATTGACCAGGTCGAAGAGCAGATCAAGAAGCACAAGCCGAAGATGATCTATGTGGTACCCAATTTTCAGAATCCCTCCGGGATCACGATGAATCTGGAGCGCCGGAAAGAACTGGTGCGGCTGGCGTTCGAATATCAGATTCCGATCATTGATGACAACCCCTATGGTGAGTTGCGCTATTCCGGTACGCCGAAACCATCGTTGCGGGGACTGGGCGGTGACGCGGTCATTCAGTTGGGGACCTATTCCAAGCTCATCTCGCCGGGGATGCGGGTCGGCTGGATCGTTGCGCCGACCGCAGCCCTGAAGGTGATCGAAAAAGTGAAGCAGGCAGCCGACCTGCACTCCACCACTTTCTGTCAATACATCATCTATGAATTCTTAAGGCGTGGCTGGCTCGAAGAGCACATTGAAGTGATCAAAGAAGCCTATGCGCGGCGGCGCGATGTCATGGATCAGGCGCTCAAGGAGTACTTCCCGGATTGCGTGACCTGGCCCCATCCGCATGGCGGACTGTTCCTCTGGCTACGATTCCCGGCGCATGTTTCCACGGCGAAGATGTTTGAGGAGGCGGTGGCGGAGAAGGTGGCTTTTGTGCCCGGAGCTTCATTCCATCCGAATGGCGGTGGCGAAAATACCTGCCGACTCAATTTTGCGACTTCCGGTGAGGAAACAATTCTTGAGGGAATCAAGCGCCTGAGTCGCGTGGTGGCTCGCCATTGCTAAATCTACGAAGTTTGAGATTTTCACGAAGGGCGGTTTTGCCGCCCTTTTTTCTTGCCGGGATCACTCTGTCTGGGTTAGTTCAGCTATCATGAGTCTTACCAGGAGAAGCCGATGGCGCGTAAAATAGAGTACAGCAAATATCATGGTCTGGAAAATGACTTTGTGGTCATCAATCAGACCGGATTGCGTCTGCGTGGTGAGTACATTGCCGATTTCGTGCGCGCCTGCTGCGCTCGGCAAACCGGCATCGGCGCCGACGGCGTAGTCCTTTTCTCGCTGCGCAGCGGACGGCCGCAGATGCGGCTGTTCAATGCCGATGGTTCCGAGGCCGAGATCTCAGGCAACGGGTTGCGGATTCTTGCCCAGCATCTGCGCCGACGCGGCCTGCAGAGAGAGCGCCGCTTCAAAGTGATCACCAAAGTCGGCGCGCTGCAGGTGCGGTTGGTTTCCGGCGCAGGTCTGGTACAACAGACTGAGATCGAGCTGGCTCGACCCAGGTTTCAAGCAGACCTTATTCCGATGAAGGTCCAGTCGAAGCATTTCGTCCAGCGTGAGTTTAAGACCGATGCCGGAGCGCTGGTCGGCACAGCGGTTAGCGTCGGCAATCCGCACATCGTCTTTTTCGTCGATCACTTCGATTTCGACTGGAAGACCTACAGTGCCGGAGTAACGATCGACAAACGCTTCCCGGAAGGGGTCAATGTCGAATTCGCAGTTGTCAAAACTCGCGCCCAGGCTCAGCACCTGAGTTGGGAGCGGGGTGTCGGGCCGACCCGGGCCTGTGCTACCGGCGCGGCGGCAGTCGCGGCAGCCGGCGTCATGGTGGGCCTGTTGGACCATCAGGTGGAGATCAATGAACTGGCCGGGGACTTGCAGATCAAGGCAAGTTCGCTGGATGAACCACTATTCCTCACCGGCCCCTCGGTCTTCATCGCCGAGGGACTTTTCCACTACGATCTGAATGAGACGCATTCTCGCTGATTACCTCGCCGACCTCAAGCTGATCACCAGAAACGTCAAGCTGTTTCTCGTCGGCGGACTACTGGTCGGTGTGCTCTCGGCTTTCATGATGCTGCTGCTCAATCTCTACTTCAAGGACATTGGCTATGGCGAGGGCTTCATTGGGCAGGTTTTGTCAATGTACGCTCTCGGTGGGGTGGTGGCGGCGATTCCGGCCGCCTATGTGATCGCGCGGTTCAAGCTGAAGCCGCTGCTGATTGGCTCGACTCTGCTGCTCTCGGCATCTTTCGCGTTGATGGTGGGCGCCGAGTTGCAGGTGCTGATTCTCTCTACCTCCTTTCTGCTGGGGATGTTGCTGACGCTGTTGCGGGTTGCCGGTGGGCCTTTTATCATGCGGAACTCAACCGAGCAGGAACGCACGCTGCTTTTCAGCCTCAGTTTCGCAAACTTCATTGTCGCCGGCATCCTCGGCTCACTGGGTGGCGGCTGGTTGCAGGAGGTGTCGCTCGATCTGACCGGCGACGTCGCGCTTTCCTATCGCTACACTCTCTGGTTTTCGGCGGGGGTTGCGGTGCTGGCAGTTGTGCCCTTCAGTCTGATCACCGCGAAAGCTCCGCTGCCGGATGAGGTCAAGAAGACTTTCAGTCTGGCGGCGCTGCGCCGCAAATGGCGGTTGTTTTTCCGGCTGACCTTCCCTCACTTTCTGGTCGGGGCCGGAGCCGGGCTGATCATACCATTTCTCAATCTCTACTTTCGCAACCGCTTTGGGCTCACCCCGCCGCAGATAGGTGTCTATTATTCGATTCTGCAGGCGATCATGCTGGTCGCGGTCCTGACCGGGCCGATTCTCAGACGACGATTTGGATTCATTCGCACCGTGGTGATCACCGAGGTGCTGTCGATCCCCTTTATGGCGGCGCTCTGTTACACCGAAAATCTCACCCTCGCGGTCGGCGCTTTTCTGCTGCGGGGGGCTCTCATGAACATGGCGCAGCCGGTGTCCAATACTTTTGCGCTGGAGGCGGTCCGGGAAGAGGATC
>JBDRQZ010000570.1:0-2584 GCA_043826025.1 bacterium
GCTTGCTTTAGGAATGCAAGTATGGCGGAGAGGCAGGGATTCGAACCCTGGAACGAGTTTCCCCGTTAACTGCTTAGCAGGCAGCTGCCTTCAGCCGCTCGGCCACCTCTCCGGATCTGCGGCTACAGCGCCTGTGCGGCGCTGCGAACCTATATATTGTCATCGGAGACCGCGATTGTCAACCTAATTCGCCGCGGGAGCCTTGCTTTCAGCTTTCCGGGGGCAACGACGGTCCGCTCCCATTGTTCCTCAGGAATTCACCGCGCGACAGGGAGAAGAAGATGCCCACAAAACTGAGCCCGGCGGAGAGCGCGAAGATAAGCCGAGTGCTCTTGAGAAAATTGGGATAGTGCTCGGCGGTGATCTCTACCCGCCCGATCAACAGCGCGAAAATCAGCATCGTGACACCCATACTGAGCATCTGGCCGATAGTTCGCATCGTCCCCACCGTCCCGGAAGCCACGCCGTAGAAGCGCCGCTCGACTGCACTCATAATCGCATTAGTGTTGGGCGAAGAAAAGAGCGCGAAACCCAGACCCAGCAGCATCAGCGCCCCGATGATGTAGACCAGCGAAGTTGTCTCGGTCACAAATGCCAGAAGGATCAGGCCGATCACGGTGGTCGCCATTCCGGCCGAAGCCACCAGGCGTGTCTCGATCCGGTCGGAGAGTCGGCCCGAAAAAGGTGAAAAGACCGCCATGATAATCGGCTGGCAAACCAGCACCGTCCCCGCCTCCTGTGGCGTCAGAGCCTTAATGTATTGCAGGTAGAGGCTCATCAGAAAGGTCACCGCGAAAGTTGCGCCATAATGAATGAAGGCCGCCAGACTGGAGAAGGCGAAGAGGCGATTGCGAGTAAACAGCTCGATGTGAAACAGCGGATACCTGGCCCGCAGTTCCCAGGCCACGAACGCGACAAAACCTACCAACCCGACGAGTATCAACCACAGCCCATTCAGGTCTGGCAGTAGCGAAACCCCATACATACCTGAGACCAGCATCACTGAATAGATGAGAGTGCCGGTTAGGTCGAAACGGTCGCCCTTGGCCTCAGCCCACTCACCTTTGAGTTTCCAGATGATGATGATCAGAACCAACAACCCAATCGGCACGTGGGTCAGAAACAGGCTGCGCCAGCCCAGTTGCTGGGTCATGAAACCGCCAAAAAATGGCCCCAGTGAAAGCCCGGAGTAGACCGCCGCAGTTGTAATGCCCAGCACCCTGCCCCGCTCGCCCATCGGGAAGACCGAGGTCAGAATCGCGATGCCATTGCCGAAAATCATCGCCGCCCCGAGCCCCTGCAGTATTCGGAAGGCGATCAGCATCATACCGCTGGTGGCGAACGCCGAGAGCAGAGAAGCCAGGGTGTAGACAACCATTCCCGCGCTGAAGACCTTCTTGCGACCATGAATATCGGCGAGCCGGCCAAGTGGCAACAGGAAGACCGCCGCTGCCAGCAGGAATCCGGTTGCCACCCAACTGAGCATGACCGCGTCCATTGAAAGCTCTGCGGCAATCGCCGGCAGTGCGACATTAATCGAGGAGCTCATTAAAGGGGCAAGAAAGGAGGTTACCGTCGCGACCAACAAGGCTGAGCGTCGGGTTGCCAGATCCGTTTGAGTCGTGCTCTCTGTCACCGTTGTTTCACCACAGAAGTTGTCGAGCGCCCCCTAGCGCAAGATGCTCGGGTCCAGCAACCAATTGAGCGACCAGGAGCCGCCTGAATGGCGCTCCAGACAGGCCAGAGTCGCGGTGCGGAAACCGAACACTTCCTTATTCTCATCCCGCGTCAGCAAACAGGCCGCCAGACGCCCAAGATGGGGCAGATGCCCGACGAGCATCACATTCTCTTCCATGGTCAGCGCCCGTTCGACCCAGACCTCGACATCGCCGTTCGGTTCCAGGTTGTTCGCCGTCATGATCTTTGGCGTCGGCAGCATTCCGGTCGAGATGATTTCAGCAGTCTGCTGCGCCCTCTTCTTGCCACTATGCAGCACAACTTTGACTTCCAGATTGGTGAACTGCCCCAACACTGCGACCATCCGGTTCGCTTCGGCAACCCCGACCGCCGACAGTCCGCGCTCGGGGTCAATATCTGCTTCGTTGGCAGTTGCATGTCTAAGCAAGTACAACTTCATTGCCACTCTCCTTACCGCCAGAGGCAGTCAATATATCTGTTCAAATCCGGCGCGCCAGCGGCGAGCTGAATGCAGCTCAGAGCAGGTGACGTTGCGAGCGCAGAGCGAATGACTTCTCGTCGATGGCGCGTTGGATCGCCAGGATACCGTCGAGATGATCATATTCGTGTTGCAGCAATTCAGAGAGATCACCCTGCAAATTGAGAGTTTGCTCCCGCCAATCCTGATCATGGAAGCGGATCAGACAGTTCTCGTGTCTGCGCACTTTGACCAGCAACTCGGGGAAACTGAGACAGTCATCCCAGACCTCCATTAGCTCCTCACTCAGGTTCTCCAATCTCGGATTAATGATTATCACGGGCGTCTCGACATGCATGTAGATCAGCCGTTTGAACACGCCAATCTGTGGCGCGGCAATTGCCCGCCCGGCGCCCAGACGGGCGCGGC
>JBDRQZ010000571.1:0-2660 GCA_043826025.1 bacterium
TCAGTAATCCGCTAATCAGAAAAATCAGGAGAATTGTGCGCATTTGCATCCCTCGAGTCGAAGTAGATTCGCAGTTATCGAATACATTATAAGCGATTTCGGCGCTGAGACAAGGCCAATCCTTGGGCGCAGGTCCCAGACAACGCAAAGTGAAAAAGGGGTGTCGACTGACTGCAGAAGATTGCAGGATTGGCGACATTTCGGGAGCCGCCGCCGGGCTGTCCAAAAAAGGTACTGATAGCTGGAACTGGGTGGTTACAAGCCGGTTATAACCTCGGGACCGGAGTTTGGGCGATTTCGCCCTCGAGACAGGCAATCTACTTGCATAGACAGGCTTGCGTACTTGACAAATCACGCCTATTTACGTTAGTTTCAATAGGGCAAACGACCGAACGCTTTTGAGGAGTTCTATCGACCGCTAGGTAACGCGAGAAGCTGATTTATCAGGTTCAATCGAGAGGATTGAACCGGGAGCTTTTTGTTTACAACCTAACCCCAGTTGACTATACTCGGTTTTCTGGTTTACGGTCGGGGAACTCATGTTGCGATTCTGGTCGGTTTTTTTATCAGTAAGCTTCTTTAGCGCTGCAATCTCAGCAGCCGCCCAGGTACAAATCCACGCCTCAGATCAAGAGCGACTGGCCCTTTCGATCTACCTGAGTTCCACCCAGCAGCCCCAGTCTACCGCTCTCGGCGTGCCGCAACCGGCAAGTCTAGTCGATCTGCCGCTGGCGGAGGACAAATTCCAGCCGGCGGTGGTGGTGCCTTTCGTCGTCCCGCCGGGAACTCAACCGAGGTTAGTGTCTCAGTCTCTTACCCTTGCGAAGGAAAGCGACAGTTCATTACTTCAGCAGAGCGCGTTACAGGCTGCCGCTCCGGAAGTCGAGCTTATCCCGCCGGTCAGCATCCGAGGCATTCAAATCGCAAAGCTGGTAGTCCCGCAGGTTGTCACCCGCGGCTCCGGGTTGGCAGAGGTCGAGCGCGCCGAGGTGTCTATCGCATTTGTCGGCACACCTGCGCCTTCCCGGCCACTGACGGACTCACCCTTCAACCAGATGCTGAGCCAAACGGTAGCTAACTGGAGCCAGGCACGCGCCTGGGGAGCCGGCCACCCAACGAGTCTGGCTGCTGATGCTTATGATCCTTTCAGCCATTCCAATAACTGGGTGCGAATCTCGGTCAGTACGACAGGCCTCTACAGCATCTCCCGCACCGATCTGTCTACCGCCGGAGTCGCTGTCGCCTCAATCGATCCCGCCTCCTTCCGTCTGTTCACCCTGGGCGGTCGGACCTTGCCGCTCACCGGCAGCGCCGCACGCGATTCGCTGACCGAGATGGCGATTTTGGTCGAAGATGAGGATGGCCTTTTTGCCGGCGACGACCGGCTCCTTTTTGCCGCCACCGGACCCGATTTCTGGTATTATGACGATGGCATGCGGTTCAATCACAATCCCTACAACAGTGTCAACATCTACTATCTGACCTGGGGTGGCAGTTTTCCCGGGACGCCGCGACGAATGACCGCAGTCGATCAAATAGACCCACCTCTGCCTCTGGATACGCTGACCGAGTTCGTCGACTGTATTCACCTGGAGGAAAACAACAGCCTCGGAGCCAGAGATGGGGAGATCGACGACTACTATACCTGGTATTGGCGGACCGATACCGACTTCACGCTGAATTTCAATCTGCCTGACGGCGTTTCCGGTGCTGAGAATCTGCTGGTAATCGGAGTCGACGGCACAGTCGAGAGCGCGCTGCTTAATTCCGTGGAAGGACTTGAAGAAGATTCACTCTGGCGGCCGCTGTACTTCTACACGACTGACAACCTGCAGACCGGTCTTAACCAACTCGAGTTGTCAATCGGCTCCTGGTTCGGCGAGCATTTCACCGATTATCTCGAACTTCACTATCGGCGACCGCTGACCAAATCTGCGGGCTCCGCTTTGAGTTTCTTCACGCCGGCGACTGCTACCATGGAGGAGCCGGTAGCCTATCGAATTGCAGGAGCCTCCGGCGATCATTTCCTGGTCGATGCCACCGATCCGCACAGCCAGAGATTGTTGTCTTTTGCGACAGCCTCGGGTTCGCTGACTTTCACCAGCACAGTCACCGACAGCAGCGGACAGATGTTTCTGCTGGCGGCTGAGGCCGATTTGCTGAGTCCGGCGCAGCTTCTTGTCACGGAAATTGACGATCTGCGCTCAACGGCCAATGGTGCGGACCTGATCATCATCACGCACGGCAACTTCTACAATCAGTCGCTCGAATTCGCCCAGTATCGCCAGAGCCATGATGGTTTGCGCGCGCGCGTCGTGAGAATCAGAGATGTCTATGCGCAATTTTCCGGAGGTCTGGTCGACCCGGTGGCGATTCGCGACTTTCTCGGCTATAGCTATCGCAACTGGAGCGGTGGCGCGCCCTCCTATTGTCTGCTGGTGGGCGACGGCGTCTACGATTTCCGCGACTATCTCGGCACCGGCGCCGTGAACTACATCCCGCCCTATATAGTGCCGGATGATGAGACTGTCTCCGATGAGAACTTCGTCTATTTCGATCAGTTGGGTGACCTCGACAATGACAACTCCTTTGACACGACCACGACACCGGTTGATCGCGGGGTCGATATGGTGATTGCCCGCTGGCCGGTCAGTTCGGCG
>JBDRQZ010000572.1:0-6308 GCA_043826025.1 bacterium
ACCTACATGAACTATCTGGTAGTCGACTCCGGTGAGGATGATGGTCTCAAGAATCCGGAACTGCTGACCTGGATCGAAGGCCTACAGCGACACCTTGAAAAGAACGAGACTGTCGGCGCAACTACCGGCCTGCCCGATGTGGTCAAGAAAGTCCGCTATGAACTGTTCGGCGGCAAGCAGGAGTACAACTCGCTGCCGACCAACCAGGATGAGGTGGCGCAGGACCTGTTCATCTTCGAGATGGCGGGCGGCGATCCTGATGATCTTTTCAAGTTCGTTACCAGCGACTATGTCAAAGCCAACATCTGGGTGCAGTTGACCGAGGGCGACAATCAGTCGGTGGCCTCGGTAGTGGCCAGTGCCGACGATTATATCGCGCATCACAAGCCGCCGGTCGCCGTCGATGTCAAGTGGGCGGGACTGCCCTACGTCAACATCGTCTGGCAGGACAAGATGGTTGCCGGGATGCGCTCCTCGCTGTTGAGTTCGTTCATCGTTGTTTTCATCATGATGGCGCTCTTGTTCCGCTCGGTGCGCTGGGGTATCATCTCGATGCTGCCTCTGACGATCACGATTATGATGATCTACGCCTTCATCGGTTACATTGGCAAACCCTACGATATGCCGGTGGCGGTGCTTTCCTCGCTGACCTTGGGGCTCTCGGTCGACTTCGCAATCCACTACATCCAGCGCAGTCGGACGATATTCAAACGGGTCGGCAATTTCAAAGACACCCTCAAGGGTGTGTTCGAAGGTCCGGCGCGCGCGATCTCGCGTAATGTGCTGGTAATCGCCATCGGTTTCGTGCCGATGTTCTTCTCCAGTCTCGTGCCCTATATCACCGTCGGCTCCTTCTTCTTCGCGATCATGCTGGTTTCCGGCGCGGTGACTCTGATTCTGTTGCCGGCGATCACTACAGTGATGCAGAAGAAGCTCTATCCGGCGCTGCAGACTGCCGAAGATGCAGGCCATTCATCTGACAAAGTTAAAGTGAGTTAAGAAGGGAGAATCCAGAAATGTTCGCACGAATTGCAATGCTGACTACCGCGGCGGTGCTGCTGCTGGGCGCCATGCTCGCGGCCCAGGACGCTACCGAGATCATGCAGAAATCGCATCTGGCCTATTACTACGCCGGCGACGACGGGATCTCGGATGTGACGATGACGATTGTCGACAAGAAGGGCAATGAGCGGGTGCGTGGCTTCACGATGTTCCGTCTCGATCAAGCCGACGGTGGCGACCAGAAATACTATACCTATTTCCGCGAGCCCTCCGACGTCCGCCGCATGACCTTCATGGTGCACAAGCACGCCGACGGCCAGGATCAGCGCTGGCTCTATGTGCCCGCCGTCGACCTGGTTAAGCCAATCTCGGCCGATGATAAGAACTCGAGCTTCGTCGGCTCCGATTTCACCTACGAGGATGTCTCCGGCCGTCTCTGGACGGAAGATACCCACACTCTGCTGCATGAGGACAAACTCGGCGAACGGGCAGTCTGGGTGATCGAATCGAAGCCGGTCGACCCGAAATATGACGGCTTTGCACGCAAGGTCAGTCTTATCGATCAAGTGAACTACTTGCCGTTGCGTGAAGAATACTACGATGACAAGGATGAACTGCTGCGAGTGTTCACCGCGGAAACGGTCGCGGATGCCGATGGTTTTCCGACAATCACCGTGCGCAAGATGGAGGATGTCAAGAAGGGCGGCTACACCACCGTGGCCTTTAATAAGATCGACTACAACGTCGGCATCAAAGATGACTTCTTTACCGAGCGCTACCTCAAGAACCCGCCGCGCGAGTATATCAACTAGAAGAGGTAATGACGATGACCAAAGTGACACATACCATTGCTGCAGCCTTGTTGCTGCTCGCGCTTAGCTGGACCTCGGCTGCCGGTGAGGTGTCGCTGCATGGTTACCTGCAGGGACTCTACGGCGGCGGACTCAACAAGAACCTGCCGACCGGCAAGGACTATACCGCCGCGGAGACCCGGCTGCAGATGCGGCTCGAATCTTACAGCGACCGCGCCGAGGCTTTTGGGCGGCTCGATTTCGTGCGCGATGAACTGACCGATACCTATGATTGGGAGCTGCGCGAGGGTTACCTCAAGTTCACGCTGCTCGGCAATTTCGACTTCAAAGTCGGCCGACAGATTCTCACCTGGGGTACCGGCGACCTGATCTTCATCAACGATGTCTTCGCCAAAGACTACCAGTCCTTCTTTGCCGGGCGCGACGACCAATACCTAAAAGCGCCGCAGACTGCCTTGCGGGTCGAGTACTATAGCGCGCTGGGCGCTCTGTCGCTGGTCTGGACACCGCAGTTCACGCCGAACCGTTTCCCCATCGGCGAGCGCTTCTCCTACTTCAACCCGATGCTTGGGCAATATGTCGGCGGTGAGCAGTATCTGTTCAGGGCCGCCGAGCCGGATCAGAAATGGGAGAATGGGGAATTCGCCGCGCGCTACCAGCGGTCTATTGGCAGTTTCGCCCTGGCGCTGTATGGCTATCGCGGCTTCTACAAGAATCCGGTAGCCGTCGATTTCGCCACGATGATGCCTTACTATCCGAAGCTCAACATTTATGGCGCCTCACTGCGCGGCCAGCAACTGGGTGGTATCCTCTGGCTGGAGGGTGGCTACTACGATAGCCGTGAAGATAGAGATGGCGACAATCCGGCGGTGCCGAACAGCATGGTCACCGGGATGATTGGTTTCGAGAGGCAGGTCGCGAGCAACTTCACCGCCAACATTCAATATCAGGCGGAGTACATGCTCGACTATAGCTGCTACGAGGCGACCCTGATGAGTCCATACAAGAAGGATGAACTGCGTTCGCTCCTGACCTCGCGGCTGACCAAAACTCTGCGGATGGAGACCATCATCCTCAGCAGCTTCGTTTTCTATTCCCCCAGCGATGAGGATGTCTACTGGCGTTTCGCGGCGGATTACAAATACAGCGATGAGGTGACTCTGACCGTTGGTGGCAATATCTTTGAGGGCAACCAACCCTACACCGATTTTGCCGCCTATGATTTGAATGACAATCTCTACCTGAAGCTCACGTATGGCTTCTAACTGAAGATAAACGATGTTTAGGAGAGTGATAAAATGAGTGTCGAGTACATGCTTCGAATTCTGGCCGGCAGTTTGGTGCTGCTTTCGCTGTTTCTGTCGCAGGTGGTTTCGCCCTACTGGCTGCTACTGGCGGCGTTTGTGGGGCTCAACCTGCTGCAGTCGGCGTTTACCCGCTTCTGCCCGGCGGAATTGATCCTGAGAAGGGTCTTCGCGACGGAGATTTCGCAAAGCTAGCGGAAGAATCGCCCCGACCTATCCGTAAAGCCCTTTCTTGGATTCCTCCCGAGGGTGACCGGGCAGCTTGAAGTAATTCGGCTGCCCGGCTTCTTCTTTTGATTGACAGCCATTGTGCGCGGCAGATGTCCTCATCTGCCTGCAACTCTATCTCAGGGGCACTTGTGGACAAGTGCCGCCCACCTGCTTAGGAATCCTCCTTACTTGCGCCGTCAGGAATCCTGTCCTGACGGCATAGAGGGGTGGAGGACAGAAGCGTCAGGAAGGGATTCCTGACGCCGCATGTGAAGTAACCCGACAACTCCACTACAGGTCGGATCGAGAGAAACGAAAGACGCCGATCGCAAAGAAGAGCAGACCGACTCCCACCAGAATCAGCACCGGAGTCAGCATCTCGACGAAACTGAACCCGCGCCAGATCGCACCTTCCAGTGCCACCACACACCACTTGATCGGGCTGACATTGGACATCGCCTTCATCCAACTTGGCATGAAAATCAGCGGCACCATCCCGCCGCCTAGCATCGCCATCACCATCAAGATCGCCCAGCCCGCCCCCGCGACCGATTCCTCGGTTTTGCCCAGGACACTCATCGCCATCATGATGCCGACAAAGCAAAGCGAGGAGGCCAGCACCGCCAGCGCCAGGAGCCCCGGATTTGTCAGTCGGACACCGAAGACCAGGTTTCCGATCACCAGCAGCAGCGCCGCCACCGCCAAACAGGCCAGCCAGCAGGCGAGTCCTTTGCCGGCCAGAATCTGCGCGCGTGAGATCGGCGCCAATCGCAACCGCAGATAGGTCCCGGCACGACGCTCTTTGACGATTGAGATACCAAAACTGGCGGCACATCCCAGGAGCGCCCAGATAATGCCGGTCGGGAAAGTGATCTCGAAGGCCGTCACCGGCTCGATACCGCGTTCACGCTGCACCGGCTCGGTCTCGATTTCCTGTTGCATCTCCGATTTCGATTGCAGCGAAGTATCCTTCAGTTGGAAAAACTGATCCAGACTTGTCAGAAGCTGTTTGAGAGTGTTCTGGCTTTCAGGCGCCAGGCTGGAAGAGGAGTCGACATCGACAATTGCCCTCTGCATCTGGTCGTGAGCGCGCTCCGGGTCGCTGTAGAGATCATGCACCTGCTCAAAGGACTTTTGCGTAATTATCCCCTTGAGATAGCCCGACTCAGCCCGCCGTGAGGGATCGATACCGATTCGCAGCATGTTCTTACCGCCGAAGAAAGCAGGCGGTGTTTTGCTGTACCCAGGTTCAATGATAATGTAAGCCACCAGCTTGCCACGCCGCACCAGATTCTCGGCATCTTCCAATGTTGTAGGATGCACTTCGAGTGCATCGGAGCCGGCCAGAGATTCGATAAATCTGGCGGATGCATCACTTGAGTCCTGATCGACAATCGCGACATCCATCTTCGAACTGCCGTGATCGCCGCCGCCTGAGAAAATCGAGCCGAAGAAGACCGCGAAGAGCAGGGGGAAGGCCAGCACCCAGAACATGCCGAACTTGTCCCGCCACAAGAGCAGCAGGTCTTTCAACGCCAGTGTAACTATCCCACGCATCAGTCTCGCAACCTCCGCCCCGTCAGGTTGAGAAAGACCGCTTCCAGGTCGGCACGCTCGATCTTGACGGTCTGAAAACGCAGACCCCGCTCACTCAATTCGGCGAGTTGCTTTAAGGGCTCGTCGGTCTCAAGACGAAGATGGGTTCCTTCAAGCTCACCGGGCAGGTCGATCCCCGACTCAGGTGCTGTGAACAGCTCTGCTTCCAGCACCGCGTTGCCGCCATGTGCGGCAATCAGCTTCTCCACCGTATCCATTGCCAGAATCTTGCCCTGATCGATAATCGCCACCCTGTCGCAGAGTCGCTGCGCCTCCTCCATGTAGTGGGTGGTGTAGATGATCGTGCGGCCCTGCTTCTTCAAACTCTCGATCTGCTCGAAAATCAGGTTGCGCGACTGCGGATCGACCCCCACCGTCGGTTCATCAAGCAGCAGCACTTTGGGGTCATGCACCAGGGCGCACGCCAGATTGAGACGGCGCATCATCCCGCCGGAGAAAGTCTTGACTCTGCTATTGCGGCGGTCGGTCAGACCGGCGAATTGCAGAGCCCAGGCGACCCGTTCTTTGAGCTGGGAACCTTTGAGGCTATAGAGCTTGCCGAAGAAACACAGGTTCTCTTCGGCAGTCAGGTCCTCGTAGAGCGAAATCGACTGCGGTGCGTTACCGATTCCCAGTCGCACTTGCGGCCGGGTTGGATCATTAGCGCCATTAATCGAGACCTCGCCGGAGTCGGGCTGCAACACGCCGACCAGCATATTGATAGTCGTCGTCTTACCCGCGCCATTTGGCCCCAACAGCCCAAAGGCCTCGCCTTCAGCGACACTGAACGAGACATTGTCAACCGCGACCAGCGAGTTGAACTGCTTTTTCAGGTCTTTGACGACTATTGCAGGCAATTTCGAGCGTATCCCTCCGCGTGAGGCGTGAAGCCTTCGTTTCAGTCACCCAACCTACCAGTCAGGTACGCAACGAACAAGCAAATAGTTTCATCAGCTTGAACATGACGCTTATGTGCGCGGCAGATGTCCGCATCTGCCCGAGAATCATTCATGCGACGTAGGTCACGCTCTCTTGGAGCGTGACGAGGTCCAGTATACGTGTCAAGACCCAAGAGGTCTTGACCTACGCCCCTTGGTCATGTCGATGGTAGGTCAAACTCTCTCGGAGTTTGACGTTCTTGTATGTGCGCGGCAGATGCCCGCATCTGCCCGAAAAGCATTCACCAGAGGTAGGTCACGCTCTCTTGTAGCGTGACGAAATCCGGAACATGGTTCAGGACCTGAGAGGTCTTGACCCTCGGTTCGGACCCCGAAAGGCTTTGCCTGCCCGCAAAGCGCCGCTGATCATAGTACTCAGGAGATAGAGCCATGTCGCCGAGAGAATCATCGTCCGAAAAAAAACGCAAGCTGCAGGCAGCGTTGCG
>JBDRQZ010000573.1:0-6658 GCA_043826025.1 bacterium
TTCTCCCAACGTGCTCCACGAGGATCCATTCCATGCGACTACGTAATCATAGGACTGATCGGTGTTGATTTGTACACCTGCAATGAGTTCGCCGTCATATACTGTGAGAGCATCGACACGTGCAAGACTGTCCCCCCCTCCTGTCGGAATAGCACTCCAGGAGGTACCATTCCAAGCGGCAATGTTATCGACAGGCACACCGCCGGCAGTGTCAAAGTCCCCGGCAGCAATCAACTTGCCATCATAGACTGCAAGAGCTTGGACACTTGAGTTGTCGCCACCAATGCCGGTTCCCAAAGCACTCCAGGAAGAACCGTCCCAGGCGGCAATCATGTTGGCCGCGATTCCATTGCTGAGGTTAAAATCGCCGGCGGCGATCAGTTTATTGTCGTAGACAGTCAAGGCGTAGACGTTGGCATCGGCACCGCTGAAGGCTGTGCCCAGGCTATCCCACCTTGAACCATCCCAACTCACTACGTTAGTCAGCGTATCCCCGGCGGCAATCAACTTGTTATCGTAGATTGTCAAAGCCATAACGTGCTCATTCAGGCCCGCTGGCGCAAACTGATTCGACCAGTTGATGTCATTGGGGTGGTCAAGCTTGCTTTGCGGCGGTTCATTTGGCCCGCCCAACTGATCAGCCTGCCCACTGACAGCGGCAAGGATGAACACTGAAATGAGCGTGCTTAGCAGCAGTAGCTTTCTATACATTGTTTCCTCCAATCACGGCGGCGATACGCCACAAAATCCCAGCTTCACTCGGTTATGGTTTTTCTATCAAATCAAAGAAGAAGACTTCCTAATTTTGGCGCGTAAATGTATGAGTCACCGTGTACCCTTCGACCGGGAATGTCAGAGTCAGCTTGGTCAAAGTTACAGAATAATCGTAAGTGCTCGTCTCGCCCCAACTGCCCAGCGTAGTCAGACTCTGACCGCTGATCGACCAGGTGAAGTCAGACTCCGTGCCCTGATAAAACTGCGTGCCGGTCTTGTCGTCGAAAAAGGTGTAGCTGAGCGGATCGGCAGCGACTTCCGCTGCCGGAACATTGTAGACCTGTCCTCCTGCTTGAGAGGAGATTCCGGTCAGATACCAGGTGCCCACAATGTTGCCCAACTCCGGTCCAACCACTGAAGTGTCATGGTTTGAGCAACCGTATGTCGTAATCAGCACCATCAGCAGCACCAAAATCACCAGCACTTTCTTAGGTCTTTGCATCGTTCTCTCCTGTCGTTGAGGTTTGTCGCCAACATTGTACTGGCGTACAAGAGGCCAGAACGTTGGCCACAAAAAGAGGGATTGCTGGCAAGTAACCGCGCGTATCTGATGCAGACTCTGATTCATGGCATATACAGTTGCATTCTAGCCGAGGAGTGCCCTCTATCGCATCAGCAGCATCTTCTTTGATATCGATTGGGCTCCGGCTTCAAGCCGATACAGATATACGCCGGAGGGGACGGGAATGCTGCTCTTGTCGTTGCCATCCCAGGAGACCCGGTGCAAACCGTACGATTGCTGTCCCAAGTCATAATTCGTGACAACCTGACCCAGCAGGTTATAAATCTTCAGGGATACTTGCGACGGGCGAGGTAGGTAGTACTCAATAACAGTTGAAGGGTTGAAGGGATTGGGGTAATTTTGCCGCAGCCGAAAATGCTGCGGCAAGTCGAGAACATCCGCGAGGTGCGAATCTGCGTTGACGCAGGAGTCGCCGACGCCATCGCCGTCTGAGTCGCTCTGATCAGGGTTGTAGGTGTATGGGCAGTTGTCCGGTACACAGAGATTGACGAGAAACTCCGAATCGCCAAATCCATCGCCGTCCCAGTCGACACACTCATCGCAAGCATCGCCAACTCCATCCCAATCAGAGTCCCGCTGATTATAGTTGGCGGCACCAATGCAATTATCCACGTTGTCGACGATTGTATCGGCATCGCTATCGACAAACCACATAAGCGGCAAGGAATCGATTGACCCCATCCTGTGGTCGGTGTATTCGTCCGACTCCAGATAGTAAGGGATATCCCCGATTCCATTACTGTCTTCATCCCAGAATCCATAGTCCGACCAATAGTTGCCGTTCCAGTTGTTGGCATCTATTGCTGCATCGCGAGCCTGCGAGTATTCGCCACCGTTGAGAATAAAGCAGTTCCCTGTGAACTGGTTGTCACTACCGACAACCATACAAATCGCATGGCTAATCGCGTAAGAGGAGTTGCCAAGAAAGAGATTGTCGGTAATCGTGTTTGCGCAAAATGTAATCATAGTCATGCCGCTGTGGTTGTAAGCGACGAAATTGTCAGAGATCACATTACCCCAATGGCAGCCACTGATGTGCATAAAGCTGATGCCGCTGCCTGAGTTGTCCAGAATACGATTGTCGATGAGCTTGTTTCCCATGCTTGCCCGCTCATAGCTGAAAACGTCCTCGGAGAATCGCACACCGACCTCATTGTCTTGGAGGACGCATTCCATGATGGCGCAATCCTGGGCTGAGACAAGTTCGATACCGGCACGACCATTCCCATAGATCCTGCACCGCTCTACACAGCAACTGTCAACACTCCGTAATGCCACCCCGGCGTCCGCGCCAGTTACCGTGAGGTTGACCAAACTGACGCCGCCCGCAACGACCGCAACTACGGAACCTGTGTCGGATCCGTGGACTATCGTGCAATTCTTGGAGATGCCCGTGAGGCAAAGTCGCTTGTCGACTATGAGGTGTTCGAAATACGTACCCGGCGCAATCAGCACCGTATCTCCTGCGCTCGCTGCGTCAATGCCCGCCTGAATAGATGACTGTTCAGCTGGTACACGGATAGTGGCAGCGAAAGCGCTAATTGATCCCAGAGCCAGGACAGCCGCAATGATAACAGAGCTTTTCATTTAGCCTCCGTACACGCAATAGCTTCGATGAGATGAGACATTAAGGCCAACTCCTCATGTTAGTTGAAAGGCCTTGTTCTAAGCTTCGGTCCCCAGTTCTCGGGATCACATGGGGGAGTTCCGTCGGCGAAAACAAACTGAATCAAGTATATCACGTCAGTTATATTCACGAATCCGTCGGTGTTGACATCGGCACATGCACTCGTCTCAGGTGGTGGACCGCCCGCGAAGATGTATTGAATCAGATAGACCGCATCAGTGACGTTTGCCGCTCCATCTGTATTAACATCCCCGCACACGGCCGGGTCTCCAATCACTATCCAGCCACGGCTAAATTGAGGAACCACCGTCTCGCCTGAACTTCGAACGAATTGATAGGTGTAGATCTGGCGGGTGAAATCGATTGTGGCGGTGTCCAAGCGGACAAGCTCGTCAGTAGCAAGCTCGTCGATTGTGAAGATCAACTCTGCGACACCTATGCTGTCCGGTGTCGGTGGCGGCTGAATCGGTCGCAAGACGATTATGAACTGGCTATCCGGCTCAATGATGACATTAGTATTACCGTCATCAAGTGCCGCTGAAAGTATCACCGTATCAAGTCGCACGAGTTCCGGCTGGTCGGTGTAGTACCTGAGCGGAATCGTAAAGGCATCTATCGGTTCGGTATGATACAACCAGATCGGCACACTGACAATCGACCCTGGTTCTGTATAGGTTTCTCCCACGTTGACGCCCTCCTCGACAAAGAGAGTCACGTCAATCTGGACCGGAGAATTCGCCGTCGCCACATCGACTACACTTACTTGGGTCGAATAGATTCCGGGACCTAAGGTTGCATCGGCTATGGAGAATGTAATGTCAGCAGGATCGCTGCCGCTCTCTGGACTGACATCAAGCCAAACACAGCTTTCCTGGATCTCGAACGATACACTCCCGGGATCACCACTGCTGCTGATAGTGATGCTTTGCGAGGACGGCGCCGAGTCGCCCTCCCTCATCGTGAAGCAAAGCACTTCCTGGTCGAGGAGAATACTGTCAATTTCTTCATAGATTACTATGTCCGCAGCGCCACAATCGGAATAGGCTGGTGTCAGGTAGCCGCCCGAGGCGGGGACGAAGATGAACTCACCTCCAGGATCGACGAAAATCGAGTCGAGATCGAGGCTCTCGGCACTCATCCCACCGGGAACATGCAACTGCATGGTAAACAGCAGACCGCCGCTTTGTGGTTGCAGAGAATTGGACACGCTGAAATCGACCCAGCCAACCAACACCCGGTTTGCGTCAGGATCCAGCTTGAAAAAGCGCTGCGGGAAAGTAGGTGTAATTGACCCCGTGAAGTCGATATTCGTGACATCTATGCTGGCTGACTGATATAAGAAACCGAGCGAGAATCCTCCCAAAGCAACGTCATTGGTCGCATAAACCGGTACTTCTATTATCGAGTCGGAAATCGGAGCCTCGATCTCGATTGGACAGCCCAGTGTAACTGAGTTGTTAGCGGGCGGCAATTCGCACACCGGCGGCTGCGCGCAGGGAGGAGGACCTCCGCCGAAAATGTAGCGCAGCAGATAAGCTACGTCGGCGATGTTAACTTGACTGCAACCATCGGCGTCGCCAGCGAGCAAAGGTACCGGAGCACTGCCAGTGCCCTGAATGAAGCTCATTATGTACACAACATCCGATATGTTCACGGCTTCGTTCCCGTCGGCGTCGCCACAGACATAGTCGCCGAAGATGATCTCCTCTGAGCCGCAGTCGGCCACTGTGGGTGCAAAGATCACATAAGAAGAACCAGAATCTACATGATAGACCCCAATTAAGGTTCGGCCAATCGGCGGAAACATAGTCGAGTCAAGATTGCAGATAACATCCTCTGGAGTCGCGGGGTCGACCTTCATGTACACTGTACCAAGCAGTCCTGCCGGTGAATCGATTGTCGAACCCAGGAGATCAAAGACCAGAAAGGCCAATTTGTTCGATGCTGTGTCGACTTGCGTAGACCAGAATAGACCTGGCAGTGCAGGCACCACTGTACCAGAAGTGTCAAAAGAGGAAAAACTCAGATATGGACAATCACAAGCAAGGCAAAGTCCGATGGCCATTGTCGTGTCATCCGCCCAGATATAGACAGGTACCCCTATGGAATCTGGATAAGGTGTCGGCACCCCTATCGGGCACCCGACTCTTATCGTATCAGGCACGCGTGGATCAAGCTGACCACAATAAGCCATATTAGCACCGTTGTACACACCGCAGCTGTTGTTCCAAGGCGCACACGGTGAGGCAGCATCAAGGTAATAATCGCCACTCGATGTGTCACAAAACAGCGGGTCCGCTGAGAAGTTGCCATCGACTCCATCCTGCCCGGCGAGACAGCCAACCCAATCTCCGCCCGGATTACCATATATATCGCAGCAGTATGCGGCAATCGTCCCGGACCCAACGCACTGAGCACCAAAGTTTGTATTGCCGAACGCCAGCAGGCATTTGTTCAACTGGATCTTACCATTGTCCGACAGAAGCGCGCCCGTGCCGACGAAGGTGCAGTATTCGAAGGTGGCAAGACCGCCATCTACTAGCACTACAGCCTGACAATCGGGCGGCAGAAAACAACAGTAGTCAAAGGTGACGGAGCTCGCGCCCGAGACTTCGATCGCACCCACCTCAAAGTAGCAGTTATTCTTGAATGAACAGGATTCGAACTGGGCTGAGCTGTTTACACATTTCACCGCTCCACCACCCCACGGAACAGTGCCCCGACAGTCTTCAAAGGAGCAATCCGTAATTTTCGGAGATGACCCCGAGATGTAGACCGCATGACCTGTGCCGTGGGTCTTCTGGCCGGCGTTAATTATGGTAAAGAACCTGATTATCAAGGCACTCGTCTCACCATCCTGGACGATAAAGCCGCTGTGCGAGGAATCATCTCCACTGCTGCAGTCGATAACTATGGGTGAACTTGTGGTGTAACCGATTAGCTCAATTTCTTTGCCTCCGAAAACAATGTCTCTGTTTCCAAATCCAGAGTAGGTCCCCGGAAGGACATAAACATCGTCCCCGGTACTGGCCAGATCTATGCCATGCTGAATCGTTCCAAAGGGGTTGCCCTCGCTGCCGTCGCCGGTCCCGTCACTACCGGTTGTGCTGACCCACCAGGTGATTCCATCCAGAGGGTTGTTCAGTGCTGTCGACTCCCTCCCCAGCTGAGTCTTGGAGACAAGATCCCGATATTCTGACAAGTCTGGGCCAAGCAGCGGAATCTGACCTGCTCGAAATCCATTCTGAGCAACTTCCAATTCATGCAAGCTTCGCGCCGTCGCTCCCCTTTCGGCGGCGAATGTAAGTGGCGCCGCCACGAGCAGAAATAGAATTGAAACAAATAGCGTGAGACGCTGCAGCATCATGTCGCCCAGGCGGAATGCTCTCACCGGATACCTTACGATGTAAAAAAGCTTTGTTGACCCGTTGTCCAAGAACATTCTATGCGAATTGGTCGGAAAAGTCAACTGTATTGTCCGGTTTGTGCCTAAGTTTCTCATGCTGCGCCTGCGCCTTCCGTTATCCGTAAAGAGTTTGGGGAGCGGCAACCGCCGCTCCCCGCTCGATCATCGAGTGCCCGACTCTCAGAAACTGAATGTCAAACCTGCGTGAATCGTCAGTCCATCGACAGCGCTGGGACGCGTGTCCTCGTAGTCTCTGACCTTCGACAGAACATCGGAATCGAGAAAGATGCCGACCTTGCTCGACAGCTCAAGACGTGAGACGGTCGAC
>JBDRQZ010000574.1:0-4333 GCA_043826025.1 bacterium
GAGCGCGCCGAGTTCGATCCGTTCATTGATTTTGGTGATCGCAGCTTCGGCCAGCGCGGCGGTCTCGGTCGCCTCCTGCCACTGTCCTTTGGCAACATAGACATCGGTCAGCATACGCAGCGTCTGCGCGCGTGCCGAGGCGGTGATTCCTTCCGCCCGAGGATATTGTCGTAGTATTCTTTGGCTTTGTCATAGTTGCCGGCATAGTACTCGTTAAGCCCGAGTTATTCGAGGCAGACGACTATGTCGCGCTCCCTGGATAGCGACTCGAATCCCACACGGGCAGAGTCGATGGTTGAAGTTGCCGCCTCATACTCGCCGATTTGTGTGTGTCGCAAGCCCGCGAGGAATTCGCTGTAATAATAGTCTTTTGGCTCGCTAAGCAGATCCGAAATAGAATCAAGCGCCTTGCTAACTTCTCCGAATTCGCCCGTAGCCATAAGAACGCGAATCATATTTCGAGTATCGATAAGGACCTGAGGAGTGGAATGATATTGCCGCGCGTTTTCTACACACTCTTGGAGCATTTCCTGACAACGACGTAAGTCTCCTTTGAGGTAGTGTATGTGAGACATTCTATTGAGGGGATAGAGGAGCGACGCCGAGTCTCCAGCCCTTCTGTAAGATGCGTACGCCTCGTTGAATTCTTCCAGTGACTGCTTCATGCGCCCGAGCTGAAAAAGGGAATAGCCATAGCTAACCTTGATATCCGCGTAGAGTTTGTGGTCCGTAAGCTCCCTACATAAGAATTGCGCCACCTTTGCCTTTATGATTGCCAAACGATATTGACCGATCTCGTATAAGCATATCGACCAGAAATAGTAGAGTCGGGCAGCATCAATCTTCGACAAGTCTGATCCGGGGCGCGATCTTGCATTCTCAATTTGTGGAATGGCCTCGACAAACTTGTGGTCTTCAATCAATGCGGGAATGTTCTTCAGCGCAGTGCTTGATTGTTTGTTCTGAATAGTCACCGCCCCATCCCCTACCTCTGAGACTCGTAGCCATCATCCCTTGTGGGGATCTTGATTTGTATACCTACACCACGTCCACCATCAAGCTGGGGACCATCGGTCTCAGTGGAGTCTCCGAAAAGGTCGATACCCAGCCAGACATTGACCTCGACTTTGATGATAGTGAGCAGGCTCTCTCCCAGCCCCGGGAGCGGGGTGCCTGAATCGCTGTCCGCCGCCAGATCTGGCGTGGTAGCGATGGTCACCGGCGCGGTCGGAAGCGCCGGGTCCGCTAGAGCAACTCCCCCGAGCAGGAGCAGCAGCACCAGCGTGCAGATTAGAGTTTTCATAACAGAAATCCTGTATTATTGTTTGTGACCTTTACCATCAAGGTTATTTGTGCGGTCAGGAAAGGATTCCTGACAGCGCAGTGTACATGTCGACGGCGCGGTGCCTCCCGTCAGGCTCCCCTGGATCAGGTCCAGGACAGGCAAGAGAGCCTGACCTACCTCTTTTTCTCCGTGTCGAAGCCAGTTGTCCAAACCAAGTTGCTGTGTACCAATAGCACTATAAAGCCGCGGGATGTCAGATTCTGGCACCAGCTTTCATAAAACTTTCAAAAAGTGCGATTTTTTTTCGCCAGGCTCCCCTGGATCAGGTCCAGGGCAGGCATGAGAGTCTGACCTGCCGGCCACCAGTGTCGAAACCAACCTGGACTGAATCCAGGCAAGCAAGGGCTTCGACCTATGGTTCGTCTGTCGGATGCAGTGCTTTGCCGGCGAATTCCCTCTATTTCAGTTATCGGGATTTTACCCATCCCGATTTGCCTCTGTGCGAATTCAGTCCCGCCAAGAAATGCGCGATGTGGATGCCCAGCCCAGGTTGCCTGCCGGTCTCAAGACGCGGCAGATGTCATGCTGTTGAATTTATCTTAGCTTCTATTAACAATTTGCGAATTGTTGAGTATTCTGTCAGGGGCAAAACCGAGTATCGACCACGGAAATATGGGTAATTCACTCCTGTTTGGTTGTGCGCCCCGCTGTCTGCGGTTTTCCGCAACTCCCTGTGAATCAGGGGAGTTAGTGAGGATTTCACCGGGGAAATATTAATTTAATCTTGACAGTTTATAAAATCTCGATTATAATGTTATCACCTTTCTATATCCCCCCCTTTACGATGTGCTTGGGCGCCTGAAACGAACCCCATCGCGGACGGCGCCCGCTTTTTTTGTGTGAGGTCGGGTCTCGCGAGCAGGGGAGGCGTGATGCCAAGATCCATATCGATCACTTCCGGACCACGACACCGATTCTCTGCCAAACTTGGCAGTGCTGGACCCCTGCCTGCGCAGGGGCGACACGGTACAGCTGACCTGGAAACCCGGGGCAGAGCTGACCGAGAGATATCATTCTGGCGAAGGCCAGAATCAGAGCAGTTACCGGAGGCTGAGTCCCCTTGTTACATGCAGCAAAGCTCTCTGCAAGCGGATGCGCCGATGCTGCTTGCGGCTTCATGGGCCCCGGCTCCCCGAAGAATACCAGACGAAACTGAGGCGAAGACTCGGTGACAGGCTTCGCCAGAGTGCCAGGGCATGTATCGGGGCGAGAAGAACAGTGTCGGTGCAGCTATGCTGCTTCTTGCCAGATCGCTTCGCATTCCACCAACGCCGACCTTGACTCGACACGTTTAATCCAGAGATTGGGAACTTTGTGGGGGCTTGGCTGTTGAAAATCAGATTTGCTGTTGGATTGAGTGAGAATTTTCGATAGGAGGAACGTTTCGATGATGATTTCGAAGAAGATGGAAACAAAGCTGAACGCACAGATCAAGGAAGAATACAATTCTGAATGGATCTATCGTTCAATGGCATATGCGCTGGAGGGAATGAACCTCTCGGTTTTTGGCCAGTGGTTCCATAAGCAGGCCGATGAGGAGGCCAGCCACGCGCAGAAAATCGCCAAGTATGTTCTCAACCAGGGTGGCGCAGTGAAGCTGGGTGAGTTGCCGGCCCCCAAGAGCGATTGGAAGTCGGTTGAGGAGATTTGCGAGACCGCAGTCAAGCATGAGATCCATATCACCGAGTGCATCAACAAGCTCTGGGATGAGGCGCACAAAGAGAGCGACAAGGCGACGCTATCGATGCTGAACTGGTTCGTCGATGAGCAGGTCGAGGAGGTCGCCACGACCACCCAGCTTTTGGAGATGGTCAAGCTGGCCAAGACTCCGGGACAGATTATGATGTTGGAAGGTCGGGTTTGGCGGATGGTGCAGGAGCGCAGCTAAGACCAACGGAAGGTCATGACTTCGATGGGGCCGCCGATCTCGGCGGCCCTTTTTCTATTGTGGGGCAGGGCGCTGCCGGAGAAGCACCAGTAACGCAACGCCAAGCATCATCAACATGCTGCCGAAACTCAACTGCGCAAAAACATCCCAGTTCGGTCCCGGCCTGAGAGTCGATTCGCTTGGATTAGCCGGATTGTAGTGGACCAGAATTTCGCTGCCCGGCGCATACTCATGGATAATCGCCTCGGCGGCATCATAACGGCGGCGCTTACCGCCAAAACCGGGCGCGCGACCATCAGAGGTTGCGGTATAAGTCGAGTCGCCGACTTCATACTTGTAGGTGATCAAGGGCGCGTAGGCATTGCCATGGACGAGTTCGGTACTAACGACCTCACCAGTTACACTCGGCCAACTCCGCTCGGCCCATTTGCGCTGCAGGGTGCCGCTGTCAAGCAGTGTCAGTAGCAGGCCGAGGCCGAGTGTGATCAACGCCACCAACAGCCAGCGTGAGCGTTTCCTGAAGCTGAGCCGCTTTCCAACGACCCGGCCGACCAGCAGCCCGACAATCAGCGAGCCGAGGATAATCGCAATAGCCATCATCATCGTCAGAACTCCTCAGTCAGGCGTAGCACCTGTTCCAGAGTCAGCAGCAGGCCAAGTTGCAGGGTATTGTCCATTGTTCCACTCAGATGGTCATTCACGGTTTGGCTCACCATCTCTGCGTTGAGCAGGGCAGACACTCGCGAAGAATCGTGGCAAAGCATCTCCTTAAGCCAGTCAGCCATTTGATTTCTGAAAGCAGTCTCATAATCGAGGATGCCCGGCGGTCGAGTTGCGCCACGCATCTGGTCTTTCAGTCGTTTCAGGATAATACGCGACACCGACGCAGTTAGCGGCAGGCCGGTGCGCTGATACTCGATTTTGCCGAGCGCGGGGAACTCCCGCCGCCACAATTCGCGGCCCAGACCCATCACCAGTTTCTGTTCGGACGGGACGGTCAGGCTGAATTGCATCAGATCGTAGTCGCAGTAAGGCGAGCGGAATTCCAGCAGATCGTTCTCCAGCCACCAGCCGGCAAGGCTGCGGACCGAGTTGAGTTC
>JBDRQZ010000575.1:0-3693 GCA_043826025.1 bacterium
TCGGCCGAAAGAGCTTACCTTCGACGCCCTGGAGCGTCAGAATCGGCAGATAGACGATGATAATAATCAATTCACCGAACAGCGTGGGCTTGCGCACTTCGAGAATTGCGTCACGAATAACCTGCAGGCGACTGCTCTGAGCACCCGACTCCGAGAGCCGCCGCACCGAGTTTTCCACCTGGATCACCGCGTTGTCGACGGCCAGTCCGAAATCAATCGCGCCGAGGCTCATCAGTGAGCCGGCAATGCCCGCGCGCGACATCATGTCAAAAGCAAACAGCATCGACAGCGGAATCGCCGAGGCCACAATCAACCCGGCCCGCAGGTTGCCGAGAAACGCAAACAGGACCGCCACGACGAGCAACGCGCCAAAGGCCAGATTGTGCTCCACCGTGCTGAGGACCTCACGCACCAGATCGGTGCGCTCATACACGGGAATCACCTCGACACTATCAGGCAGTCGTGGCGCAACCTCCGCCAGCCGCTGCGCCATGCGCTCGGTCACCTGGGCCGGGTTCTCGCCGGTAATCATAAAGCCGAGTCCCAGTACCGCCTCACCTCTGCCGTCAAAGGTCGCGACCCCACGTCGCAGTTCATGCCCGATCGCGACCTCGGCGATATCGCGCACCTTGATCGGCACGCTCTCTTTGCTTGCGACCACAATCTGCTCGATCTCGGCAATTGACTCCACCACACCAATTCCACGAATCAGCGTCAGTTCGCCTCCGCGCACAACCTGCCCACCGGGCACATTGCCGAGGTCCGCTTCGATAGCTGTGGCAACCTCGGAGATTGAAAGACCGTATTGGGCCAAGCGCAGCGGATCGATTTGGATCATGTACTGCTTCTTGAATCCTCCCCAACTGTTCACCTCCGCCACCCCGGAGACCGCCTGCAACTGCGGTTTAATCAGCCAGTCCTGCACGGTGCGCGGCTCGGTGATGTCCGCTGATTTGCTGACGACTATATAGTGGAAGACCTCCCCCAGGCCGGTCGACACCGGACCCAGCTCCGGCGCGCCGATCCCGTCGGGCAGATCGAGCCCCAGCAACCGCTCGCTCACTTGTTGCCGCGCCAGATAGAGGTCGACATCATCCTCGAAGATCGCCGTGATTTGCGTCAGGCCATACTTGGTAACCGAGCGCACCTCGGCCAGCCCGGTCAGCCCGGTGACGGCCTGCTCGATTGGATAGGTAACCAGCCGTTCCAGATCTTCCGGCGCCCAACCCGGCGTCGCCGAGTTGACCTGCACTAACACCGGCGTGGTGTCGGGAAAAGCGTCAAAAGGTAATTGCCAGAGCGCCACCAGACCGAGCACACAGCCCAGACCGGCCAGGCACAGCACGACATACCGATAGCGCAGCGTGAATTCTACCAGATGTTCCAGCATGCCGCGCCTCAGCTAGTCGGTTCCAGACCACAACAGCCGCTGCCGAGGCTGGTCTTCTTGAGTTCGGTCTTGAGCAGGAACGCGCCGTCGACCACCACTTCCTCACCCGCCCGCAAGCCCTCAGTCACCTGATAGTATGGGCCCTGCCCCCGGGTGAAATGCACTTTGCGGGGCCTGTAGCGATCCAGCGACTCCTTGACGAACACGACATTACAGCAACCTTCCCACTGAATTGCATCTTTGGGCACCAGCACCGCATCGGTGTCGCCGGGCAGAGCGATTTGTACGCGTCCGAATTCTCCGGCCTGCAGGTGAGGCTGGTTTTCGCGAATCTCAGCGCGCACTACGCCAGTACGCGTATGCGGGTCAAGAAAACGTGACACCCAGATCACCTCCGCGCCGACTTGATCGAGACCACGACCGTCACCGGTGAAGGTCAATGTCTGACCGACCGCTACATGACGCAGTTGCTCCTCCGATAACCGGGCCTCGACCCACATTGCGCTCGGATCGGCCAGCACGCCGAAAGCGCTGCCGGCCTCCAGCAGTTCGCCCAGTTGCGCTTTGCGTTCCACCACAAATCCGTCAGCCGGTGAGCGCAGCAGAAAGCTGCTCGAGACCTCAGATTCTTCGAGTAGCACTTCGACATCCTGCTCGCTCAGGCCACAGGAAAGCAACAGACCCCGCGCTCCGGCTAGTTCGGCGCTTGTCTGCGCGGCCAAAGCCACCTGCCGCTCGTAGTCGGCCAGGCTGACCAAGTCGCGAGTTTTCAACTCTTCGTGGCGAGCAAGTTCACGTTTCTGCACTGCATGCGCGGCATTTGCGGAGAGCAACCGCGCCTGTAGCTCCGCAATCTCCGGCGACTGCAAAACCGCCAGCGCCTGTCCGGTGCTTACCACATCGCCGGGAGCGATCAACCAGCGGGAAACCAGCGCCGGCACAGTGGTGGTCACCACCGTCGCATGGGTTTCGTCGAACAGCACTTCGGCCGGAGCCTCCAGCTCCGCCCGCAGTTCCGCCTCCCGAACCGCTTCCACCCTGATGCCACTGCGCTCGACAGTCTTCGCCGAGGCGAACTGAATCATAGCGCCATCGGTCGCGCAGATTTCTGCATTGGGCCGGAAATAGAGGGAGACTTCGATCTCCCGCTCAGCCAGCTCGATCCGCGCGGCCCGGAACACCACCTCTTGCGGGAACTCAAGCCCCGGATTGCAGAGGCGACAGTGAGATTCGGGCAGCTCGTGCCCGGCGCACCAGTCGCCGGCAGCCTTGAACTGCTCAATCAAGTCGGGATTGCACCTCGTGCACGCCGACTCCGGCACGCTGTGCTCAGCGCACCAATCTAGCTCGTCTTCCGAATGCTCAGCCGTCGCACCAGGTTGTCCATGTTCGCCGGGGGCATGGTTATGCCCCGCGTGCGGGTCGATTTCTTCAGTCGTCTGGCCCGCCTCACCTTCGGTGGCTCCGCACCCAGCGATAAGCAGACATCCGGAAATCATGACCAAAATGAGTGTTGCGATATTTCTGGTAACTCCAATCACGTTCACTTCTCCTTAGAATCGATTTTGCTGTTCATCTGCCGCGCGGTTAGAAACCGAGCCGGATCATGATGAACAGCCTCAGTTGACTTCGTTGTGATTAAGATCTGCCGACCTTGAGCGGACGGCATGCGAGAGCTACTAGACGGTATTCTGAGGGGGGTGGTCGATTCCGAAGTAGCAAACCTGGGCGCTCAGCGAACACTCCGCGAGCGGCGGGCGGACTTCGCCGGCGTGACTTGCCTGGAAATGCGGCGCCAGCTCGGCAGCCAGCAGTTGATGCTGCAGACAGTTGATGCAGTCGCAGGTCTCGTGGCAATCCTGCTCACACTCGTCAGAGCAGTGCGAGGGCAGCGACTCGCCCAGCGCCACAAACAGCAGCGCCAGTGCGCACAGCAGATATATCAGCTTGCGTCCGTTGACCACTGCAATTTCAGTTAGATCACTCAGTCTAAGCATCGCCTCTTCGTTGCAGACACTTGCTCCGGTCCAGTCCGAAACTTAGAAAATATACGCAGTCCATCCACTATTAGCAAGCTGAATTCCTGGACAATCAGGCGCTGCAGCTTGCTGCAATAAGAGCGGGCCGGATCACGTATAAACAGAGAGGTCGGGACTGCCGCTCCCGTTTGGCCGATATCCCTCTCGTAAAGGAGAGTTTAGTGGGCAAAGTATTCGATTGGCTGCTCAGCAGAAACTGTAACCGGGATCGCCTCTCTTCACTGGGGCTGTTGCTCCTGCGGATTGGGGTCGGCCTGATGATGG
>JBDRQZ010000576.1:0-3642 GCA_043826025.1 bacterium
CGGTCGCGGTCATCACACCCTTGACTTTCATGATCGCCGGTTCGTCAGCGGTCACGGCGACTACCACAGAGCGTTTCAGACCCTCCGGACCGAGGTCGCGTTCAATGAATTCGCGCACCTCACGACCACGCTCACCGATCAGGGCGATGATGTTGACCTTGGCCTTGGAGCCCCGCGCGATCATCCCCAGCAGTACGGATTTGCCAACCCCGGAACCGGCGAAAATGCCCAGGCGCTGCCCCTTGCCGGTAGCGACGAAGGTGTCCAGCGAACGAATGCCGGTAATCATCTGCTCGGTTATCCGCTGACGTTTAAGCGGATGCGGCGCCCGGGCCATGACCGGCTGCAGTGACTCGTAGCTTAGTGGCCCCAGATCATCGATTGGCTCGCCGACGCCATTGAGCACCCGACCGAGCAACCGCTCGCCGACAGGCACCCGCAACACATGCCCGGTCGCTTCGACCGGCGAGCCGGCATTGACTCCCTCAAGTTCGCCGTAAGGCATCAAAAGGACCAGATGTTCCTTGAAGCCCACCACCTCAGCCAGTATCGGCGGCCCACTCTGACGTCGCTGGATCTTGCAGATTTCGCCCAGTGAAGTGGAGGGACCGATTGACTCAATGATCAAGCCGACTACGCGGCTGACCTTCCCGTCGAGCCTGATCGGCGAGATGTCCTTAAGACGGTCTCGCTCCGCCTGGAAGTCGATTGCAGTTTGCACGGAATCAGGACTCCTGCGCCAGCAGCCCCCGGCGCAGCATCTCCAGTTGACTTTGGAGCCGGCCATCGGCGGTGCCGGAGTCGGTCTCGACAATACAGCCGCCGGGAGCGACACGTTGATCAGGCTCGATACTTATCTGGGAGATGCTCTCGTCGAGTGCTCTGATGCTCTCGAGGTTCTCCTTGATGAAGTCAACTTGCCGGGAGTTTACTCTAATTTTTATTTTGGCTTTGTCAAGAATCTCACTCACGCATCTGGCGACGGTTTCGATCACCAATTCCTGCTCCCGCTCGCTGCGCGAGCCGATGATGCGATCCGCAAGGGCAAAGGCCAGTTCGGTGAGTTCGCCGCGACTCTGCTCGTAAAGCTGCTCGCGAAAGGCCTCCAACGCCGCAGCGACGCCCTGCAGATGCTGCCTTACTTTTTCCGCTTCAGCTTGTCCCTGAGCCAACCCCTGTTTCTGCCCTGCCGCGAAACCATCCTGGTAGGCGCGTTGCTGGTTGCGCACCGCCTGTTCTTGTAGTTGGCGAAAGCGCTGCTCAAGTGGTGAGGCATCGCGGCGTTCAGTCTCAACCCGCTGCAGGTATTCCTGGTTGCCGATCGGCACGCTCTGCTCGGTAAATGAGAAGCGACGCACGACTTTAGACGATGACATCCTCTTTGCCCCCCCGACCGGAGATGACGATCTGCCCATCCTCTTCAAGCCTGCGGATTGCTTCCACGACTCGTTGCTGTGCCGCTTCAACGTCTGAGAGCCGCATCGGCCCCATGAACTCCATCTCCTCTTTGACCATGACCTTGACTCGTTCGCTGACATTGGCGAAGATCTTGCTCTTGACCTCGTCGGAGGCGGCCTTCAAGGCGACCGCAATTTCCTTGGTCTCCACCTCTTTCAGGAGCCGCTGAATCGAACGGTCATCCAGCAGAGTCAGGTCCTCAAAGACGAACATCATGTTCTTGATTTCGGCGGCCAGGTCGGGGTCTTCCGATTCGAGGCTGGCGAGAATGTTCTTCTCCGCTGAGGTTTCGGCGAGATTGAGAATGTCGGCGAGCGCCTTGGCGCCGCCGGTGTGCTTGCTATCGCGGAAGGCCGAGTCGGAGAAATGTTTATCCAGAGTAGATTCAATATCCTTAAGAATTTCCGGCGAAATTTTCTCCATGGTGGCCAGCCGGGTGGCAACCTCCGACTGCAATTCGGGCGCAAATTCCGCCAATGCCCCCGCCGCCTGCTGTGGTGTCAGCTGCGTCAGGATCAAGGCGATTGTCTGCGGGTGCTCGTGCTGAATGATGTTCACCAATTGCTTGGCATCGATGTTCTTGAGCAGGTTAAAACCTGAGGTCACCAGCGAAGATTCCAGCCGTCGCATGATTTCACCGGCGCGTTTACTGCCGACAGCCTTTTCAAGCACACCGTGGGCAAAATCGACACCACCCTGCACGATATACTCGCGGGCGAGAAATATCTGATAACACTCTTCAACAACCTTGTCCTCGACATCGCCGGGAATGTCCCGCATGTTAGCGATTTCGATCGTAATCCGCTCCAATTCGTGATCGGAAAGCCCTTTGAGCACTTCGGCCGAGACTTCGGTGCCAAAGGCAATCAGGGCGATTGCGGCTTTCTGCGGTGGTGTCAGTTCTTCGTACTTGAGGGTCATCGCTGCTTACTCCGACATCATCGTCTTGATGACCTTGGCGATTTCATCATGCTTGCCCTGCGCCTGCGTTTTCATCGTATCGATCAGCTTGGGCTTCTGCGGCTGCTGGACGATCTCCTGCTCCACCGAATGACGCAGCGCCGGCGGCGGCGGTGCGTATTTGGCAATTGCGCTGAAGACGCGTTTGAGGCGTTTCTTGACATAGAAGAACGCCAGAATCAGCAACACCGCAGTGGCCACCTGTTTCGCGTAGCCAATATAGCTGTTCCAGTTTACGCCGGTATCCAACGCTTCCTGCGCATCCTGCAGCATCTTATTGTCGAACGGCACATTCACGATCTCGAAGTTGTCGCGTGTCTCGGTAAAGCCGACTGCATTCTTGATGATCGCCGCGAAGCGGTCCAGTTCTTCCTGAGCGCGGGGAATGTACTCGGTCTCGCTGATGCCTTCCGGCGTTTCATTGACCTGGTATTTCCCATCGACCAGCACCGCCACCGTGAGCCGGTTGATATTTCCGACTTCACTGATGATGTTGCTGACTTTGCGCGGCACCTCATAATTCGTTATTACGTCCTCGAGCTGATCATCGGTGCGCGCTGCGGTCGCGGTACTGGAGGTATCCCGCGTTCCGGAAGTCTCCGTGCCCCGCTGCACAGTTCGCTGTTCGCTGCGAATCGCGACCGAGTCGGGGTTGAATGACTCGACCGTCGTGTTGATCCGCTGGAAGTTGAGATCGGCGGTCACCCGCACAATGGCGCGACCCTGACCGATGACGCCGGCAAGCATCGACTGCGCTTTGCTCTCCAGATATTTCTCGACATTCTTGCGCATCTCAAACTGGGTCGAGGAAAGCATCGCGCTCTCATCGCTACCCATCTGCGAACTGAGCAGATTTCCGTCATAGTCGATCATGGTCACATGGTCCGGCGACATGCCTTCAACCGCCGAGGCGACGAGATAACTGATGCCCTGAAGTTGGCGCTCGCGGAGTTTGGCCGTACCCTTCACTTTCAAAACGACCGAAGCCGTAGGTGGATTTTCATCCTCTTGAAAGAGGCGCTCCTCCGGGATGACGAGATGGACCCGCGCGGCCTCAACTTCGTCGAGACCGATAATCGTGCGTGAGAGTTCTCCCTCCAAGGCGCGTCGGTAATTGACTTTCTGAAGAAAGTCGGTCATGCCGATGCTGTTCTCATCAAAGAGTGCATAGCCGATATTCTGCGGACTGGGCAGCCCCTGGACTGCCAGTTCCATCCGCGTCTC
>JBDRQZ010000577.1:0-2435 GCA_043826025.1 bacterium
GCGACAATCGTTGTCGCCCTGGCGCAGGCCAGGGCCCATTCACTCTTGTCGGAGCAGGCAATGATTCTCGTGTAGTTAACTTGCCAGCGTGGAGGTATGCAGTAGAGCGTCTGGAAACTGAATGGATGCTGGCCTCCGCCAGCATGACAAGGGCAGGCCCCACCCTCCCGGGCGGGGTACTGAATGGGTTACCTGTTTTTATATTCAAGCGACCCTACGGTGAACACCCTCTTAACGCCGGGAGTGAGTGAGACTCTCGGCAATAGCCGCAAGGGGAACTCTGCACCAACGAAGCTGGAACTGGAGCCATGAGGTGTGATCTTTGGGTGGACCCTTGCGCCCAGGGCCTGCAAGTCAGACTCATCTCCGTCAAACTCGATGTAGACCATTAGAAGTCGACTGCCATCCTGGCCGATTCTCAGGTCGGGGAGATCTTCAAAGCTGGCTACAGAATGGGGAAGAGGTTTGCGAGGTGCGACGATCTGTTGATTTCGCAGAGGCTCCTCGTAACATAAGCCGTCCACTATGGCAAAAGTGACCCGCGAAGCACTCGGATCTGACTGACTATTGTTGGTCTGGCCTTGGTAGTCGGGACAGATAGCGCTATCAGGTGGTGCCGGGGCAAAAGTCCAAGTTCCCGCTGGAGGAAAGAATATGTTGTCAATATGAAATCCATCAGGATCCTCTTGCGTGCTCTCGGGAATGTAAACTTGCATCGAGTACACCAGCAACTCAGTGCTGTTCTGTGGAAGTTCAAGATATCCTCCGCTTCCGTCCGCGCCGCCAAGGAGAATCGAACTGGTATCCTGACTGATGCCAATCGGTTGAATCCAGTATTCAATTCCTGGTTCTTCAACTCTCACGATTTCGTGCACGGGCTTTAAAGTATCAGTCTCAGGCAGCGTACCATAGCCTTCGACCCATTCAAACGAACAATTGTCGCATTCCAGTTGAAGGCCCAAAGTGAAACCTCGGAGGACTAGGTCATTAGTAATCAACACCTCCAGGGTATTCTTCCTGCCAACGTAGAGTCGATTGTCAATCCCTCCGCCATTGAATTGCACTATAACATCGTTTGGGCTACTCGGAAACAACGATCTCGCAGGCCTGAGTTGCTGGACAGCCTCTGCAAGTGAGACGCCCTCAAAGTGCTCATAGATCTCCTGCAAATCCAGATCGACATTGCTGACTTGGGATGCGCCAGCATTAGCTAGCAACACAAGAAACCCCAGACACATAACGTTCATGGCGCCCCAATTAGTCCGCTCTCTTTTCATCACGTCCCTCCCGAGACGATAGCTGTTGATAGACGCCCCTATTTGTCCTCTTCACAATCTACGCCGTTTACAATTCGGCGCAAGGCTCTATTCCCAGTTCTTGGAGTCGAGTTTTTCATAGGTCGGGTTCCGCTGTTCTGAGCAGCGCGAAAAACAAGAAACCCGACAATTCGGAATCAAGAGAAGAGTGGGTCTCCACTCTTAGTGAATCCTTTTCCTGTGTCCTGCAATCGGTTCTGGATCCCGGCTCTGCGGCCGGGACGACGAGGTCAGGGAGCGCCCAGAAATCTATTGCCTCAGAGCGACAAGTCAGAAACTCCTCGCAACGACAGCCACTTTGCCGAATTTGTCGGGTTTCTCCGCCACCTCCCGGTGGGAGCGAGTCGGAACACCGACCTACGATTAAATCAGGCGCACACTCTCGCAACAAACCAAAAAATACTTGTTGGCTCCATTAAAGCACCCGCATTTCTTGTAACTTTCAGGAACATGATTATAGACTTTTCCAACAGCGTGTCGAACTACGGCACCGCCGGCGATCTGGTCCGCCGGGGGAGAATCCCCCATGCGGGCTAGTTGCCTGCCTGCGGGAGCAGTGTTCCCGCCAAGGACGTGGTATTTCCAGCCACCCAGCATTTGTTGGGTGGCTTTTTTTACAACCTGTTTTGAGAGGAGAATGCCTCATGCGGCATCTGGCAGTCACCCGGGGCGAATTCGCCCGTCTCAGCACGCTGCGCTCACATCTGCTGGGGAGCGCGCGCAACTGGTTCAATCAGGGTTCTTTCATGGAAATCCAGGTTCCCCACATGACCGGCGCGACCGGCTCCTGTGAGTGGTTTCCCAATGCGATCCCGGTCACGATGTATGGCTGCGATGGCAATGAGCTGGGAATGTTCTTGCGCCAGACCGGGCAGCTTTATCTCGAGGCTTTCACCATCGCCCACAACCGGGTCTACACCATCGGTCCCTCATTCCGACAGGAACGCAAAGTCACCGACCGGCACTTGTGCGAGTTCACGCTGATTGAATTCGAGGCGCGCGATCTGCAACTTGAGGGCTTGATGGACAATATCGAGTCGCTGATTAAGGCCATGTATTCGGAAGCCAGCCTGCTCTTCCCCAATGACCTCTTACGCAACTATGTTGAGCGGCCATTCA
>JBDRQZ010000578.1:0-2884 GCA_043826025.1 bacterium
GCACAGCCTATGATGCCATAGTGCGGGAGAAGCGTCTGAAGAAGTGGAAGAGGTTGTGGAAACTGAGGTTGATCGAGCTTGAGAATCCTGAATGGCGTGATCTGTATTACGATTTTGTTGACCGCGATGTCAAGTAGATGGACAACTTCGCTCTATTGCTGCTGGACCCCTGCCTCCGCAGGGGCGACGAGGGCGTGAGAATCCCGAATGGCGTGATCTGTATTACGATTATGTCGATCAAGATGTCAAGTAGATGGACTACTTCGCTTAACCGCTGCTGGACCCCTGCCTACGCAGGGGCGACGAGGGCCGAGTGCCGGCTGTGAATGCACTCAGCGGAGCCAAACCGAACCGTCTTCTCGAAACCTGGGGACTCCATCAAGGACTATTCTAACTACACCATTCTCCATCTGTGGATTGTCCCGGTACAAATACTTAGTGTCAATGAACCTGCCGAGGACTTCAGAGAGTGCCGTTATTGCTTCCAGACAACTAGACGCGCATTCGAAATGAAATGCGTCAGAACTCGATCTTCCGAGAACAAAAACTGGGCGAAGCCTGACGTTTCCAAATCCGGCAGCCACTAACAGATCCCGCAACTCGATCCCTACCAGTTCGCGATCCCTTACGCCTTCATGACATTCGATCTCGATTTGCGCAAACGATTCAAGGTACTTCGCACGCACGGCTCGAAGAAAACTCACCACTGAGTCTCTTACTGAGGGAAGCAATTCTCGATAGACGCCTTCTCTTGCAACTGAAGCTGCTTCGTTCTGGAAGTGCTCCAATGTTGAGAACAGGCTGTCGATCTTGCCAGGCAGTTCTGCGAGACCATCGGATGGAGGTAAACTCGGATAATATCTTTCAGCCAAACGCTCAAACGGCTCCAATGTACTCGCAAGCGAATCGACTCTGCTCTGCAACTGGAATCTTTCTGATCTCGCTGAATCTTCAAGAGCACGATTCTCCGACCGAGAATCGCGGAGTTCCTGGGTGAGTTCTATGATCTTCTGGTCTCGATCACTCGAGTCATTCTCGTCAAACGCCACTATCGCCGCACTCGTTAGGCAGCACAGGAGAAGGAGGGCGTGTATAACTTTCGTGGTCCTCTTACGCTTCTTCTCAGACTCGCTCACATCTTTGCGGCCGCGACGCTCATAGACCAGCGCCAGAGCAAAGGCGGCAAGCGGAGCGAGCAACTTGAGCAGTAGCGATATGATTTTGCCTCCCTAGTTTTTTTGGTTATTGGATGAACATAGCCACTCAATCCGCATCAACGGACTTGACTGTCACGCGCCAGATGGCTTCTTTCTTGAAGCCGAAATCATCTTCGATGTTGGTGATCCAGAGGCCCATCAACTCATTCTCTTTCGATAACTCGAAAATCAACGAGCTGGCCGGGGAGACAAAGCGGTGCACCGTGCCCTTGGTGAAACGGATGTGCAGCAGGTTGCGTTCGGGGTTGGTGAAATAGGTCGCCGGTTCGACCTTGAGACGTTCATCGAGGAAGATGACATTCTCGCGGTCGAAATCATCGGGGGGATGCAGGTCTTTTTCGATCTGCCACTCATCGCGCGGTTTCCAGACATCGATATTGAGCAACTTGCCCGCTTTGGTCAGATCGAACGAGAAACACTCCGCCTCGACATAGGAATAAAACTTGCCGGACTGTTTGATCCCGACCGACAACGCCGACTCCATGTTGTCATAAAAGGCACGACAGGGGATTGAATTATCGAGCGGCGCGGTCTGGACGCGAATCAGAGCCATTACAGCTCCTCCAGCCGCTCCTTAGCGGGACCCGCCTCGAAAGAGTCGGGGTAGTCGTTGATGATGCGGTTGAACAGCGCACGCGCTTTGGTGGCGTTACCGGTTTCCTGATAGGAACGCGCCAGCTTGTAGAGCGCCGGCACCAGTTGATTGCTCTGCGGGAATTGCTGTTCGACTTTCTCAAATTCGGGAATCGCCCGCGCGAATTCCTTCTTGCCATAATAACATTCCGCCAGCCAGTATTGCGCATCATCGGCCAGCGCGGTGTTGCCGAACAGCGTCAGGTACTCCTCAAACTGCATGATCGCCAGATCATAGTTGCCGGTGCGCATGTCCTCGAAAGCGTTGTCAAACATCTTCTCGGCATCGACAGTTGGCGCTTGTTCGGAAGTAGTCGTGTCGCCGGTGGAGTCGGTAGTCTGGGTACGGGGCAAGGCGACCGCTGTGCCGCCACCCATGCGGTTGAGAATTGTCGCGACTCGGGTTTCGATGTCGGTGAGCCGGCCATCAATGATGTTGCTGCGATCCAGCAGATCATTGAGCACCAGTTGCAGATCGGCCTGATAGGAGATATTGCGCTCCAGCGCTTCACGATAAAGGCTGTCCAAAAGCGCAATCCGTTCCTCGGTCTGCGCCGAAGAGCGCTCGAGATAGTCGAGCTGCCGCTGCATGGTCTCGATCTCGCCCCGCGAGGCGCAACCCGCCAGCGTCGCCAGCAACAGTGCCAACAAAACCAATGTCGCCGTTCGCAATTTCATCACTGTGGATGCAGAAAAGAAAGGGGCGTCACCGACGCCCCTTTCAACTTCCAGGTTTTACTTCTTGAACTCCGCCCGGCGATTTTTCGCCCAGGCCGCTTCATCATGGCCCAGATCAACCGGCCGTTCCTTGCCGTAGCTGATGATCTGGATCCGGTTACCGTCGATCCCCATGCTGGTCAGATAGTCGCGCGCCGAACGGGCACGTTTCTCACCCAGCGCCAGGTTGTATTCGACAGTGCCGCGCTCATCGCAGTGACCCTCGATCATGATGTTCCAGTCGGCGTGATGCTGCATCACTTCGACATTGTGCTGGAGATCACGCTTGGCATCGGAACGCAGGTTGTACTTGTCGA
>JBDRQZ010000579.1:0-3333 GCA_043826025.1 bacterium
TCAATGATTTCGCCGACTGCGACCTGGTGATCGAAGCGGTCAATGAGGACTTTGCGATCAAGCGGGAGATCTACGAAAAACTGGATACCGTCTGCAAACCGGAGGCAGTGTTCGCCTCCAACACTTCATCGCTGTCGATCACTGAGATGGCGGCGATCACCAGGCGGCCGGAGCGATTCGTCGGGCTGCATTTTTTCAATCCGGTGCCGGTGATGAAGCTGGTCGAAGTGGTCAAGACGATCACCGTGGACCAGGAGGTGTTCGACGCGGCGCTGGCGTTTGGCGAATCGGTCGGCAAAACCGTAGTGCGCGCCAAGGACTCCTGCGGCTTCGTGGTCAACCTGCTGTTGGTGCCCTACCTGCTCGATGCGGTGCGCTGGTTTGAGAATGGTTTGGCCAGCCGTGAGGATATCGACAATGCGATGATGCTGGGTTGCGGCCATCCGATGGGGCCGCTGACCTTGTGCGACTTTATCGGCCTCGATACGATGATGCATATCGGCGACATCATGTTTGATGAATTCCGCGAGGCGCGTTTTGCTCCGCCGCCACTGCTGCGTCGCATGGTCACCGCCGGGTATCTGGGCAAGAAGAGTGGACGTGGGTTTTACGATTACAGCAAGTGAGGCTTTAGATGGAATATCAGAATATCAAGACTGAAGTTACCGGCGCAGTCGGCAAGATCACGATTGACCGCCCCAAGGCACTCAATGCGCTCAACAGTGAGACGTTGAGCGAACTGAGCATGGCGTTCTCCGATTTCGAAAATGGCGGCGAAGTGAGAGTTTGCATTGTCACCGGCGGTGGCGAGAAGGCGTTCGTCGCAGGCGCCGATATCGGCGAACTGAAGACTTACGACATGGCAGGCGCGAAGGAGTTCGCGGAGAATGGTCATGAATTGTTCGCGATGATCGAAAACTCCCCGATTGTCACGATTGCCGCGGTAAATGGTTTTGCGCTGGGCGGCGGCTGCGAGTTAGCGATGGCCTGCGATATTCGCATCGCCAGTGAGAAAGCCAAGTTTGGCCAGCCGGAAGTCGGTTTGGGGATCATTCCCGGTTTCGGCGGCACCCAGCGGCTGCCGCGTCTGGTGGGCAAGGGCCGCGCTAAGGAGCTGATTTTCACCGGTCGGATTATTGAGGCGGAAGAGGCAATGCGGATCGGCCTGGCCGATGCGATTTGCCCGCCCGACAAGATCGGCGAAGCTGCCGAGGCGTTGGCTGGTTCGATTGCCGGCAAGGGGCCGCAGGCGATCCAGTTCGCCAAGAGTGCGATCAACACCGGGCTAGATCTCGATCTTGCCAATGGCAATCGCTATGAGATCAACACCTTTGCGGCGCTGTTCGCCACGGCTGACAAGGAGGAGGGTTTGAGCGCCTTCCTGGAGAAGCGCAAACCGGCGTTTAAGGGCGAGTAATCCCGTTCTCTGGAGTAGATTGTAAGTAATTGTCGAACAAATAGGTGCAGCCGATCACTCAATAGCCAGAGTCTGATTCGCTCTCCGTGTAGCATGGCGTCAGGTGCGTGCAGGCGGTATTGTTTTACCTTGACTCGCTGCCAGACTAGTCGTTTAATGTCTATGTAAGGGAGAGCGGTCATGTCCCCTGAATATCTCGAGATCTTCGAAGACCTTTCAAGAGAGAACGACATCACCTTTTGGCTGGCTTCCGATCTAATGGAGTTGCTTGGTTACTCCGGGAAGCAATCATTCCGTAAGGCGATCAATCGTGCGCAAGCTGCCTGCGCAAACTTGAACATTCCTCCCGAGAAAAACTTCATCTTCTTTACGGATGATGGCGGAAGCGATGACATCAAACTCTCGCGATTCGCCTGCTATTTGGTGGCAATGAATGCCGATGCCAGGAAGCCTGAAGTTGCTCAAGTACAGGCTTACCTCGCCACTCTTGCCGAGTCGGTCAGAAGATATATCGAGCAAGCGGAAGATGTTGTTCGGGTCCCGATTCGAGCTGAGATTACTGAGCGAGAGAAGTCCCTCTCTGGGGTCGCTAAAGAGGCTGGCGTCACAATATACGCCTACTTTCAGGCTTCGGGTTACAGGGGAATGTACAATATGAACATTGCCCAACTCCGACGTCTCAAAGGAGTGCCGGACAAGAGGAGCCCCTTGGACTTTATGGGCAAGACCGAGCTAGCGGCCAACCTGTTTCGAATAACACAGACGGAAGAGAGAATCAGAACCAATGATATAAGGGGGCAGAGCGACTGTGAAGAAGCTGCTTGGTGGGTTGGTAAAGAGGTTCGTGATACTATGAGGAAATTGAGCAACACGGTGCCCGAAGATTTACCACCTGTCGACGACATCCGAACCGTAAAGAAACAACTCAAGCAACAGCACAAGAGGCTAAGTAAGATCGACCCAAAGGCAACGGGCCACAAAAAAGACACAAACTCTTAATTTGCGATCAAGGCCGTACTGAGACTTGCAATCAGGCACTCTAGCCGCACCTCGGTGCCAACCCCTAAAAAATACTGAATTTCACGTAGCGCTGCGGGTTGTTGCGGAAGTCGATTAAGAGCGCTTCGGTACGCTCCAGGGTGCGGCTCATGTTGATGTACAATGAATCGTCCATGAGCAACCGCCCGGCGCTGCCCTCACCCGCCCTGAGTTGACCGGTAATCTCCCGCCAGTCGGTGACAATCGACTTGATATCCTCGTAGGGACCCGAGTCATTCATCAGCATCGGCAGAGTGCCCTGCCCGCTTGCCAGTGAGTCGAGCAGATCGCCGGTGGTGGTGAAAAAACGAGTCAGTTCGACATAGAAAGTCGAATCGGTGACTAGTTTCGCGAATGAACCTTTCCCAGACTCCAACTGTGCGGTAAGGTTCTCGGTCAGTATCAGCAACTTGTCGAGATCGAAATAGACATTGGGGTCGTTGACGAAGAGACCCAGCGACCCGGTGCCATTGTTGATTTTCTCGATTATTTCTTTCGCATGCCGAGAGGCTTCTTTGATGTTGTCGATCATCCCGGCGCTCTCGGCGATGATCGCTTCGATTGAGGCGGTGCGGCCGGCGCGCACGTAGCCATCTACCTCGACAACCGCCGAGTCGGGCGAACCGACGCTGATTTCGACCGTTTTGTCCCCAAGCAGCCCCAGAGTGCCGATCATTGCCTCAGAGTCGGTGCGGATCTTCTCCATGACAGCGTTATCGACTTTGATCGTGACCTCAAGCTTGCCGGGGTAATTGTCGGAAAAGCCGATCCTTTTTACCGAACCGACTCGCAGGCCGGCGAGTCGAACCGGGGCGCCTTGCATCAGTCCCTGAACATTGTCGTAGACTATCTTAAGTTCATATTTGCTTTGCCAGACA
>JBDRQZ010000580.1:0-3013 GCA_043826025.1 bacterium
TTGATATTCGGCCTCTGCGAAGGACTCGGCTTCCAGTTTGAACGCCACGAGGAACTGGCCAGTCCCTTCGTCGGTGGCACCGGGCGGCGTCTCCTGCAGAACTTTTGTGGCAATCTTGATCTGCAATTCGAGATTCTGGCCTTTGACGATGATGATGAAGCCGAAGCCGACCTGCTTGAGTTGATCGACTCCGGCGTACCGGCAATCGTCCATGTCGATCTCTTTTATCTGCCCTACTTTGGTTCCGAGATGCATTTTTCCGGCCACCGTGTCATTCCCGTAGGATATGATGAGGTAAACTTCTACCTGGCCGATACCGGCTTTCCGGGAATTCAAAGCTGTCCGCGAGCCGCTCTTGCCGAGGCTCGCGCCTCTGCCTATCCACCCTACACCCCTCGGCGGCGGCGAGTGGTTCTGAGCCGACCGGAGGCCAAGCCATTCGTTGAGGAGAGCATCACCCGCGCGGTGTTCAACAACCTCAAGAAATTTCGGGAGCAGGCGCCCGGATATCGTCTCGACAAGCTGACGGAATTCGCCGACAGCCTCCGCGAGTACCAGAAACCGCGAGCCCTCTATGTACAGATCGAGAAGGCAGGTACGGGCGGCGGGCTCTGTCGCAAGCTCTATTCGCAATTCCTCGATCAGGCTTTTCAGATCTACTCCAGGGGAGTCTATGAGGAGGCGGGGCGGTTGTTCGCCGAATCGGCTGCTCTTTGGCGTCAGATCGCCATCGAGGCGCGCAATGGGCGGCTCGAGGAAGCGCCACAGGCGGTGCAGCGAATTTCAGAGCTGGAGCACCGTGCCCTGGATGTGCTGGCGACCTTCGAGGCTGACGATCTCTAGGCTCGATTATGAGCGCCTGACGAATTCCAGCAGCGTGCTTTTGATACTTCTGAAAACGTCGAGATCACCGCGACGGAAACGATAGATCTCCAGCGGCGAAGTCTCGGCCAGGCGCAGATAGATCCCCAACGAGATCAGAGCTATGGTGGCTTGGCCGACGACAGTGGCCAGTGCGCCACCCAATAGCCCGAATCTGGGAATCAGCAGCAAACTGAGAATCAGAGTTACCGCAAACGAAGCTGCGGTCGCAACCGTGGTAAGCACTGGTTTGCCTCGTCCCTGAATGAAAGTGGTGAAAATCGTATTCTGACCAGCGAGCAGAACGCCGAGTAGCAGGATAATCAACGCAGTCTGTCCAACCACGAACTCGGATCCAAACAATGCCAGCAGCGGTTTCGAGAGGATGATAATGCCAGCCGCGAGCGCGACCAGGACGATCAGTAACTGCCTCAGATAACGAGGCGTGTGCAGCCGAGCCTCAGCCTCGGATTGAGCGGCAGAGACCGGGAAGAGCACCGCCTGCACCGACCAGGGCAAGGTCACCAGCGGGCTGGTGATGGTCAGGCAGACAGAAAACACGCCGGCATCGGCCAGCGTAGAAAGCGCGACCAACAAGAAGAAACTGATCCGCTGCGCCAGCAGCCTGACCAGCGCACTTAGATAGACCCAGAAGCCATAGGCCAGACTGCGCGCGGTCAGTTCGCCACTTGGAAGTCTGACGCCCCCCGCCGCGATTCTGGCGAAATAGAAAGCCAGAGCCGCACCCAGGGCGAAGCCGACGATGTAACCCCAGAGTGCCTGGTCGACGCTGACCTCGGGGAAGAGTATAAGCGCTGCGATCAGCAACGCTGAGGATGTAGTCTGGACGACCTGAACGACATTCCGCTGCGCGACCCTACCCAGCGAGATCAGCAGTTGGCTGCAGTGCGACTGGACCAGCGAGGTCGGCAGGATCAGGAGCGCCGGTATCATCCGCGCGAAAGAAATATCTTCCAGATGAGGTCGCCACCACTCATAGGTGAGATAGAATCCCACAACCACCAGCGCCGCGGTGAGCAGCGGCAGAAGCAAGATGTTGCCGAGTTGCTCGGCCGGCGAATCGGTTTTGCGGCTGACAAAAAACTGCGCAGCGCCGCCCATACCGAGACTACTGAGGGCACAGAGCACTGCCGGCACATAGAGCCAGAGCGCCATCAGTCCTTTGCCTTCTGCGCCGAAGCGGCGGCTAATGAGAACCGCAGGCAACACCGAGACCCCTTGAAGCAGCATGTGGGTAAGAAAGACTGAGAGCGAAGCCTTCAACAATCGCACCGGTGGGCTACCTCCTGCATCTCGCAAGTATAGCTCTCCGGCAGAGCAGGCACCAGGCAAAAAGAAAACGGCGACCCCGCAGGATCGCCGTCAAAGTTCACGCAGAAACTATCTTCACGCCCAGTTATTGCGAATCTGACGCAGATAGGTCGGGCTCTTCCGCAGACCAAGGCTGGAGGCCTTATACTGCACCGAACCTTCACTGCGGCCAAGCTGCTTGGCAATGAAGGAATTCGGATTCGTGCGGTAGATCTTGCGCAGTTGATTGATCTCCTGCGGAGTCCAGGTCTTCATCCGACCGGTGAACATCTTGCGGGGACGCGGCGTGGTCTTCGCAAACCTGCGAGTCTTACGCGTTGAGGTTGTCCTTCTCCTGCGATTCATCCTTTGCTCCTTTCGGAAATGGACAAACTGTGGTTTAGTGTCAGGCAGATGACTGCTTGTTTCCAAACTTTCAAATTTGATCCGATTCATCCGCCAAACGCGGGTTTTTCTTCTTGTAACAACACAGTGGATTTATCGGAAGATCAGGGTCAGGCTTTAGCTTTTGTGGCTCTAGCTTGTGCGTCGATTCAGATAAACTTCGGAGCAAAATCGGTAAGCCATCGTCACTCTCCGACTCCAGGTTCTGGCGTGCGCGGAACTGTGACGCGAATCCTGGAATCTGGAGTCCCGATTAGCCGGGAGCGATCAGTTTACACCGCGCGGTCGGCCCGAGATCGTGCCGATCTGCAACATGAAACTGTTTCAGGTTCGGACAACCGACGCTCAGATGCTTCCCAGATCGCGCATTTGCGCTTTACTTGAACAGCGGCGGCAACTACCTTGGCCTAATGGCGATTTACTTTCTCTCCGACTT
>JBDRQZ010000581.1:0-2255 GCA_043826025.1 bacterium
ACCTGCATGAAGCTGGCAATGGAGACGGCCGACTGTCCGATTGACTTCGATGATCTCAAAGTAATCTTGGAACAGAAGTTTGGCATAGAGGTAGTTCTCGGAACACATTCCTACTAACATTCAAGTTCCGGCAACCGCAACTGATAATGCCGGATAGAGATGGCATGTCCTTTGTATTCGGTGTTCTTATTAGTGCCCTTTCAGTAGAAGCATGCTCTTCGCTTCGATGAATTCGGCGGCCCAAGAGCAATAAGGCAGTCGCCGGCTACCATTCCTCACTTCATAAGGTGCCGCACGATTGCATACAGCGACAACAAGGCACCAAACGCAACGACGATTGTTGCCCCAGTCGGTGTATCGAGCCAGAATGACAGCACTATCCCTAAAGCTGAACCAACAAAGCCGAACAGCCAGCCGCACACAAGCCGAAGCCCGATTCTTTCAGTGACGAGAGCGGCAAAAACCGACGGCACTACCAGGAAAATGAAGACAAGCAACACACCGCAGATCTTAACCGACGAAGTCACTACGATGGCGAACGAAGCGTAAAACAGGAAGTCCCACCACCTGGATGCCATGGTGCTCTTTTCTCTGCTAAAGGTCAATGCAAGAAACTCGCCCCGAGCTATCCAGTGGAACAGACCGACGGCGGCGTAGATCGCTGCTGTCTTGCCGATCGCTGCTGGGGTGACCGTGAGCAGGCTGCCAACCAGGAGATAACGAATGTGTTCGGCGCCCTCTGGGGCATGACTGACAGCCAGAATTGCCGCCGCTGAGCTTACGGCATAGACAATGCCAATGATCGCTTCTTGTGGCACTTTCCCTTCGATATCGCGGGTGAAGGTGAATACGATCCCACCGAGCAATGCGAATCCGAGAGCGAACGCATACGAGACTATGCTGTCATGTCCAAAGCCGAGAAGCAAGGCAAGGGTTACACCGAAGGCGGCTACCTGCGCCAGTGACAGATCAACGAAGATGATTCCCCTTTTGATCACATGCAGCCCGAAAAACACGTGTATGCCCACGAGCACCAAGGAAGCCAGAAATGGCCACATCAGGAATGGTAGATACTCGGTCACTTGAGCACCCCAAGAATCGCGTCAATATTGGCTTCGAGCCACTGCAGGTAACTCTCATCTTGGCTGCGGGCTCCGAGCGATGGGTAAAGCGTGACAACCACTGCTCCGGTCTCTTCTGCGATTTTTTGAGGTACTCGTTGATCGAAGTATGGCTCCACCCCGATAACCCGGATGCGCCGCTGACGAACCTGCCCGGTGAGTTTCTTGACATGTGTGGACGACGGTGGAACACCCGGGTAGGGCTCAATGAAGCCAGCAACTCTCAGGCCGGTAAACAGACAGAAATATGGCCACGAGTTGTGGTACGTGATTATCTCGACTCCCTTCAGTTGAGCCGTTTTGGCCTCAATCTTCTCAAGTCCAGCCTCAAGTTCGGAAAGGAATCGTGACTGGTTTGTACGATACTTCTCGATATTGATTGGGTCCGCCTCGCACAGCCCCTCCACAATCGCATCAGTGATCGGCTTCACATTTCGCGGTCCAAGCCAGTAGTGGGGGTTGCCAAACTGGTGAAGGTCACCGTAGCGAGCATCAGCCTTGAAATCTGGCACCTCGAGTGGTTCGACATACCTGGAACAGTCGACAATCACCTGCCTGCTATTGCGGGATCCGTCGATGATCTGGTCCATCCACAAATCGAGTTCCAAGCCAACCTTAAGGACAACATCGGTCCGTTGCACCTTCATCATGTAACTTGGCCGGACTTCCACAAAATGCACATCGGCGGTCGGGCGCGCGATTGCCGTCACTTCGACCAGATCACCACCCATCTCGCGTGCGAAGTAAGCCAGATCTGCCGTTGATGCCACTACCCGCACCTGGGCCGCAACAACGGCCGGAAGCAGGATCAGCGCGGCCATAACGAGATTGAATGTACGCATAGATACCTCCTAGAAGTTGTGCGGTTTATGGGGACCCAGGCTAAAAACAAGCTGAAGTGTGGCTTCCCAAAAGCCATCACCTTCCTCAGACTCGGTCCAGTGACCAGCCAGACGGACCAAGCTGGTCTCCTCGATTGGCGCAAATCCCACAAATAGACCTGCACGCCAAGTATCATGCTTCTGCATATTATGTTCTTCAGCACCGTCGTGATGCACGGCTTCCTCTTTACAAGCCCACTCGAAAACGCCGCCGATGTTGTACTTCTGATTGAAGAGGTAGTCGATGTACGCG
>JBDRQZ010000582.1:0-2001 GCA_043826025.1 bacterium
ATTGTCGCGCGGTGGGGCGAAGTCACTCCTGATGGTTTTCTGATTGCCGCCAAGTTTCCACGCTCCATTGTCCATTGCGGCAAGAACTACAAACCGGACGCGCGGGAGATTATGCAGCCCGACACCACCTATGTAATCCGGGACCGCTTCTTGGAGACAATGTCGCAACTGGGCGCCAAACTGGGACCGCTGCTTCTGCAGTTTCCTTTCTTTAATCGCACTCAATTTCCGACACCGAGACTCTTTGTCCAGCGGTTGGATCGCTTCCTCACCGACCTACCCCGCGACTTCAAGTATGCGGTGGAAATCCGCAACAAGACCTGGCTGACCGAGGACTTCGTCGACTTGCTGCGGAGCCACGATGTCGCACTGACACTGGTCGACCATTCCTGGATGCCGCATGGGGATGAGTTGCTGGAGCGCTTTGATCCTGTCACCAGCGATTTTGTCTACGTCCGCCTGCTCGGCGACCGCAAAGGGATCGAGAAGCTTACCAAGACCTGGGACCGGGAAGTGATCGATCAGACTGAGAGTCTGCGGCGCTGGGCGAAGGTGCTCTTCGATCTTGCCGCGCGGCAGATTCCCACCCTGGTGTACATCAACAACCACTATGCCGGTCATGCGCCGGCGACTTTGCGACGTCTGCGCGAGATGTATGAATTGCTAACCGGGCCTGCCTGAACGACTTTCCGCTTGACGGGGACAAAAATCAGCCTAGATTTGTATTGATAGTCAATCTCGGAGCCAATCCTTGGCGTCGAAGCGCCCTCCCTGGGGATGATTCGACAACGCGCTCCGCCAACTGCAGCACTCTCGCTCGCCCTGGCGAGCCGTAACATAAGGCAATTGCCACTCCGGTGGTGGCGTGGACCATTCTTGCGTTAGGAGCCTCACCATGCGTTGGATTCTCGCCCTCACAAGCTTGCTGATGTTCTTGGCCACTGGACTTATGGCTGCCGAGCCAGTTGTTCCCGGTGATCTGAACCCTTACAACCAGTTTGCTCCTGTAAATCCGCACGGCGACTTAATGCCGCTCCCGGCGCCGCCAAGTATGTTCGGCGACCCCGGAGTGAGACAGATCTATGAGCAGAACAAGCCGAAACGTGATCGCGGTATGCTCGAATTCACCGGCAGCACTATCTGGACCGGCACCATCGATTTGCTGCCTCTCGGCGAGCTGATAATTGCGCTCAACTATCATGGCTTGCAGATTTTCGCTGCGGATGATCTCTCGGAACCGGTTCGGGAAATTCCTCTTCTGCACGGCTACTATAGCGACAATCTTCATCTGGACGGGGACTATCTCTATGTCGGCCGGAGCCACTACTTGCACATTTTCGACATCAGCAACCCGGATAAATTCAAGCAGATGAGCGTCACCGATGTTGGCGGCGACTTCATGGAGATTGAGAAGCAGGGTGACAATCTCTTTTTGGGTGGTATCGTCCACAACTGGGGCGGCACCGACAGCCCAATGCTGTTCATTTACGACGTCAGCGATGTCGAGCAGCCGCAATTGGTGTCCTCCTACACCCATTGGATACCACTTTTTGACTGTCGGCGTTTTGCGATCGTCGGTGATTATCTCTACGGCGTGTCGGGCGTGATCGGACACCTGGTCACTTTCGATATCTCCGATCTTGAGGACCCGGTCCTTCTTCCGGCATATGCTCTCGGCGACAGCGCCTGGGACATCGTCTATAAGGATGGTTTTCTCTATACGATTTCCGACGCAGGACTTTACACCTATGAAGTAACCGGTCCGGGCATACCTACCTATCGCGATGTTCTTGCGACTACCGGCAACTGGTCGCTGGAGATCTACAATGACGTTCTTATCGCCGACCACACTTACGGCATCCGCTTTTTCGCGATCGACCCGCCGAACCCGCTCCAGCAGATCGGTGTCTACGACTGGGATGGCGGCTGGTACAATATGGCGATCAGCGACGACAAGCTGTATGCGCCAGCATGTCTTCAAGGATTCAGAATCCTCGACAT
>JBDRQZ010000583.1:0-3513 GCA_043826025.1 bacterium
GAATATAGAAACGGGCGGCGGCGCTGTCAATCACATTGGGGGATTGCGTGCCGGGCGCGTGTTTTTCGTAGGTCCGAACCCCAGCCTGCCCTGGATTCAGTCCAGGGCGGTTCGGACTCCAAGTTTCTTCTGCGCAAAGGCGTCCGAACCACGGGGGTTCGGACCTACGGTACGACCCAACTCGCCGCTTTTGGCTTGGCATCCGGGTGTAAGTTTGTGTAGCTTACCCAAATGGCAGAACCTGGCACCCTATATCTGGTCGCGACTCCGATCGGCAATCTGGAGGATATTACCGCCCGCGCGGCGCGGATTCTGGCGGAAGTCGATTTCATCGCCTGCGAGGATACCCGTACCTCCGGGGTGCTGCTCAAACATCTGGATATCAGGAAGCCCTTGGTGCCATATCATGATTTCAACGAAGGCAAAGCCGCCGACCGGATCATCGACCGCGTGATCGCCGGTGAGAATGGCGCGGTGATCTGCGATGCCGGCTCGCCGGGGATTTCCGATCCCGGTTTCGTGGTCGCCCGCACTGCGGTCGGTCGCGGTGTCAATCTGGTGCCGATTCCCGGCCCGGCGGCGATGATTGCGGCTCTGGCAGTCAGCGGTCTGCCAACCGACGCCTTCACTTTCCATGGCTTTCTGCCGCCCAAATCGGGAAAACGGCGCACGATTCTCGAATCACTGGCCGACCGGCGTGAAACGCTGATACTCTATGAATCGCCCCACAAAATCAAGCGTCTGCTGGGGGAGGTCAAAGAGGTGCTTGGCAACCGGCAGATCGCGCTCTGTCGCGAACTAACCAAAAAATTCGAGGAGGTTATGCGGGGCACGGTGCATCAGGTGATCGAGCAGATCGGCGAGCGTCAGCCGAAAGGTGAGATCACTTTGGTGATTGAGGGTAAAACCAGAAAGAGCCGTCAGGGCAGCGAATAAACCGATTGCCAAACCGCAGGGCAGGGCACATTTTGGCGATCCCGGAGATTGATTACTGATGTATTCTGAGATATTTCGAATCGGACCGATTGCGTTGCGCAGCTATGGGCTGATGCTGGCGCTCTCCTTCTTTGCAGGACTGTTCTATGTACGCTGGCGGGCGCGGCGCGAGGGCATCCCCGACAACATCATGATGAACCTCGCCTTTCTGCTGATTCTGGCGGGGATTATCGGCGCGCGACTCTTTTTCGTCTTCTTTCATTGGTCTGACTTTTCCGACAACCCCTTCAACGCCTTCAATCCTTTTGGTTCCGGCGAGCAGATTGGAATCGCAGGCCTGAATCTCTATGGCGGGATCGTGCTGGCGATTCTGGTGGCGGTATTCTACCTGCGGCTGAAGAAGCAATCGCTCTGGCGAGTGCTTGATATTGTCGCGCCGGCGGTGGGTATTGGGCTTTTCCTGACCCGGATCGGCTGCTTCCTCAATGGCTGTTGCTTTGGCACCCCGTGCGATCTTCCCTGGTGTGTGCATTTCCCCGAAGGATCGATTCCTTTCTATCAGTTTGGTCATGAGTGCCTGCATCCGGCGCAGCTTTACTCCTCTGCCTATGGCGTGATTCTCTTTTTCCTGCTCCATTTCGCCGACAAGCGTAAAAAATTCTACGGTTTCACGGTAGCTTTGCTGCTGATGGTCGAAGCTGTTTTCCGTTATCTGATTGAGTTCGTGCGCTACTATGAGCCGGAAATGGAGTTGCGGATTTACGGCGCGACCTTCACCTACAACAATCTGATCGCGATCGGGCTGTTTCTGCTCGGCTTGACTCTGATGCTGGTGCTGCGCAAGCGCACCCTAGTAGAGCGAGGTTAGTTTCCAGATAATCGTGTCGCCGGGCGCGACCAGGAACTGTTCGCAGGCGACATTGCCCGGTTGACCATTGACTTGGTAGAGCCAATAAGCGCGGTTGCTCTGGCTCACGCCCTCAATTGATTTGATGAAGACGCCGGCCTCGACGCTGTCATACTCGATCTGGTGAGCGCTGCGGGTCTGGGCAAAGACATTGCCTGAGTCGCTGGCGACAACTGTGAAACTGGCCAGAGTCTCAGTCTGCGGCTCGCAGCCGTCAGCCGCGAGACAGCAGATCAGGAGTCCTAAGATCAGCAGAAGGTGTCTCACAGGGCAGAACCTATACTGTCGAACCCGTGAAGACAAGCAGAACCGGTAATTTCACCTTGACCCATTCAAGTGGAGAACGTAGCTTCAACAGATGAGCAAAGCAGATTCCGGCAAGTACATCCGCGTTGACGGCAGTTTTGGCGAAGGCGGCGGGCAGATTCTGCGCACGTCGCTGACCCTTTCGACCCATTTGGGGGTACCGGTCGAGGTTGTCAATATTCGCAAAAACCGCAAATACCCCGGTCTGATGCCACAGCATCTGACCGCAGTCAAAGCCTGCCAGTCGATCTGCGGCGGGGAGACCGAAGGCGCCGAAATCAACTCGGAACGACTTTTCTTTAAGCCAGGGCCGGTCAAGGCCGGCAAGTACAGCTTCAATGTTGCCGAGCACAAGCGTTCGGCCGGCGCGGCAACATTGGTTTTTCAGACGATTTTACTGCCGCTGCTTTTTGCCCGCAAAGAGTCGCAGATCACGATTCAGGGGGGTACACATGTGCCCTGGTCGCCGCCGGCCAATTATATTCGCAAAATCTTCCTGCCGGTACTCGGTCGTTTCGGCGCCCAGACCTTTTTCAAGATCAGAAAGTGGGGCTGGTATCCCGAAGGTGGCGGTGAGATCCAGTGTCGCATCAAGCCGCTGCAGAAATTGCGGCCTTATCAACTTGATGATCGTGGCAAGCTGCGCCGCATCAATGGTCTCTCGGCGGTTTCCAATGTCGGTAACAATGTTGCGGAACGTCAGGTAAAATCCTGCCACAAGGGTTTGCGCGGTCTAAAGCTGCGGGCCGACATCAAGACCCGCGAGGTTGCCGGGCCGGGAAAGGGTTCACTTGTCTTTCTCTCCGCCGAGTTCGATCGGGTGCGGGCCGGGTTTACGGTTCTCGGTGAGAAGGGGTTGCCTGCCGAGAAAGTTGCGACGATGGCGGTGGAAGAGTTGGAGGCCTTCCTCGGCAAGCGAGTTTGTCTCGACCACTTTCTCGCCGATCAGTTGCTGCCCTTTGTCGCCCTGGTCGGTGAGCGCATCGAGATGAATGTCTCGAAGATCACCACGCATTTGCTCACCAATCTCTGGGTCTGCAAGAAGTTTCTCCCGATAGATTACCAATTGAAAGGTTCGCTCAACCTGCCGGGCACGCTGATTATCGAGCCCAAAGCGGAAGAAGAACCCACGTCTGAACCTGCCGCCGCTGCCGCAGCCGAATAGAGTTGACTCTCCTCTATAATCTGCCTTGATTACCGGGTGAGGCATTTTCGTTCCGATCAGACACTAATCCGGGGAACAGCAGTCTTTCTGCTCTGTCTCCTCCCCGTTGCGATGCTGGGGCAACAACCCGAGGCGACCAATGGGCGACTCCTTATCTCTGACGTCGAATTGCTTCGCATCGGCGAGCAGCGACTCTATT
>JBDRQZ010000584.1:0-3452 GCA_043826025.1 bacterium
CGGCTGGCCCCAGGCTTCTTGCCGGATTCGTACTGGTGCCTGAGATCGGAGCCTCAAGATAGACCATCAAGGCATACAGGAAGGGAAAGAGAAGTGGTGTCCAGGATGACAACCGCTTGTCACCGATGAAGAGAAATAGGCCGAAAACCAAGGCGAAAGTCGTGACAATCTCTCCGGCCAACGCCAGCCAGACTCCGTATTCCGCTCCGGGCACAGTTGCACCATATGCCACACTCTTCCCAGGTTCTCCCCACACCAGGAGAGGAATCGCTCCAATCACGGCTCCGGTACATTGCGCAATCATATAACCGACCGCATGGGTGGAATCGATCTTGCCGAGAATCCAGAAGCTTAGGGTTACCACAGGGTTTATGTGAGCTCCACTGATTTTGCCGATCCGGGATACCGCAATCAGGCCACCGGTAGTTCCGAAGAGAAAGCCGGTGATTAAGCGCCTGAGACCAGGATCGGGAACGATGGCAATCGCGGGGCTGGATGTCCCGAACATCGCAATTACAACAGACAACCCAATGGCTACCAGAAGCGCCGTACCCAGGAATTCCGCCGCAAATGCGTGAAGGAGTTTTCTCATCTATCCGGGCTTCGGCGACTTGCCGGATCCTGCTGGTAGAAGATGCGCATCTGCTCATACAACTCGGGATGGCGGCTTTTCAGTTGGAGAGGTTTCTCGAAGAATGCCTCGGTGACGACTGCGAAAAATTCAGCCGGGCTGGTTGCGCCATAGGCGTCGATTAGAGGCTGATGATGCCGTTGCAGGTCGGCCAGCAGGCTTTTGTATTCGTTGCTCAAAACGCGGGCCCACGCGGTATACATGGTCGCTTCCGGCAAACTAGGTGCCCCTTCCATCGCGCCCGATTCACTGTCCAGTTGATGGGCGAATTCATGAAAGACCACATTGTGACCATCGCTGGGGTCCGCCGCACCGCGTAACACATCATCCCAGGACAACACAATCGGCCCCCGCAGCCAGGACTCGCCCAGCCTGCCCTGCATCCTCTCCTGCACCAGCCCGCCCGGCTGACGCTTCACCGTGTGGGCGAAGTAGTGGTGCGGATAGACAAGTATAGAGGTCATCATCGGAAAATAATCGGTCTCACGATGGAGCAGCAGCACACAGGCCTGCGCAGCAATGGTTACTCGAATCTCATCGGTAACCTCCAGCCCTTCGCAGCCCTCGAATTCCTTCTCGTGCAGGAAGACCTGGATGTGACCATGAAGTTCGAGGCGCTCTGCGGCCTTCAGATACCGATAGCACGGCACATTGCGCTCGATTATCTCTATCCACTCAGGCGGCAAGGGCTCGCTACGCCATCGGCGGCGTCTTCTTGATTTCAGTCCGAACATTGTCCTTCTACTACCTCTAAACAATATACTAGATTTTAGAGAACCGACCATGATCTTCGGTTCCGCTGGAAGAGACGAAGAGTCGCGCCATAAACAGCAGCCTAGGATCCGGCTATGATAGATCGGTGATGAATCGTACGTCTTGCTAGCTGGTTCCCTGTGAGAGCCACCAGCGATTCACAGGAGGTAATGAATCGATATCGAGTCGCTGACCGGGATACGGAGTGACCAGACTTACCTCCTCTTGCGCGGCGATAGTCACCAGATCCTTTATCGGTTCATCCCAATCGTGCAGAGCCAAATCGAATGTGCCCCAGTGGATCGGCAGGAACACTCCACCATGCAACTGCCTGTGCATTCTCACCGCCTGCTCCGGCGTGAGGTGGATGTCGGGCCACATCTCACTGTAAGCACCGATCTTCATCAGGGCCAGATCAAAGGGCCCGAACTGCTGCCCTATCTCTTTGAATTCCGGCATCTCGCCGGTATCGCCGCAGAAAAAGACGCGGTGCTGAGGGCCGACGATGGCCCAGGTGGACCAGAGAGTCTTGTTTCGGCCGTCAAAGATGCCCCGTCCCGAAAAATGCTGAGCTGGCGTACATATCAGTCTTAATCGATCCGCCGGCGAATATTCCTCCCACCAGTCAAGCTCGACAATCTGCGCAGGATCGATCTGCCACGCTTCCAGGTGGGCGCCAACACCGAGTGCAGTGACAAAAATAGTGCCGGTTTGCGCCAGCTCAACGACCGTTTCCATGTCAAGATGGTCATAGTGATCATGCGAGATGATAACCGCATCCAGGCGAGGCAGATCCTCCAAGGCGACTGGTATCTCGTGGAAACGGGTCGGCCCGTAGAGGCTGCTGGGTGACGCTTTCCTGCCAAAGACAGGATCGGTCAGTATTCTCACACCGTCGATCTCGAGTAACACTGTTGAATGACCCAGCCAGGTGAAGCTCAGGCCGCTATCGCTGGCGTGCGCAAAATCTTCTCGGCTCAGCTTGCGCACGGGAATTTCCACTTGCGGAGATCGATCCTTACCAAAGAAGAACTCCCTGAACATGGTGAGATACTCTGAAAAAGTGAAAGAGAGTGTAACGCCATGTTGATTGACAAATTCGGCGCCGTTGAAATTTGGAGAGCGCAGCATTCTCTCCAACCGCGCACCGGACGGTTTCCCCCCGAATTGCCTCAGATGGTCGGTGGAAAAATAGAAAGCCAGAAAGACAGCCGCCGCCAGGACTGCCAACACCACGAATGTCATCATCAATTTTGTCATCTCTTTCCGCTTATGCTAATACGGCGACCTTTTCATGAGCGCTGATCTGCGAATACGTTTTCTCGTTTGGTTCTAGAGTCCTCGAACTGCGGCAAGTTCCGCCTCGGTCACGGTGGTCGCGCGTACTATTGTCAGTACCTCATGGTTCTTTGGAGTGGTCTTCTTCGGTTCTCTAAGTGCGAGAAATTTCCGCGAACCGCATTTTGTGCAGACAATCGCCGTCATCGCTAATCTCCCGTCTCCGCATAGATAGGGAATAAGCGGACCGGAGTCGAGAGATTTCGACTGCCTAGGATTCTCTCGCGAGCAGCTTAACGATTGTATTCCAATTGCGGGTAGTAATCTTCTTACCGAACATCCTGACAAGAACGCTCATGGCGTCCGTCGTCCCGGACTCGCCCAACTCCACCACGCTGCACACGGCGTTGTCTGCAACGGTGAGAATGCGAAAGCTCGCTCCCCCTTTATCGGCGACCCGCAGCGGAGTTGAAATCCGCTCTGCCGGCTTCTCGGCCAGGAAAGTAACATACAGTCGAGTACTCTTCGTAACTTCGATCTTCCCAAAGGGATCACTGTCAACGATACTCCTGACCTCTGTCAGAGTGCGCACGATTACTCCAACCTCGAAGCCGAAAGTGTTTTCCAGTTGGGTCTCCAGCTCACTCGCAAGCGCGTTGACCTTCTTCTTGCTCGCGTTAAAGACGACATTGCCGGAGGCAAGTAAGGTGCGGACATTCTGAAACCCCATGCCTTCACACATTTTCTTCAGTGCATCCATCGGTACCCGCTTGCGTTTCCCGATATTGAT
>JBDRQZ010000585.1:0-3753 GCA_043826025.1 bacterium
AGGCGCTTAGCCATCTCGCCAAGCTGGATATCGATGATCTCAAGGATATGATCGATTGACAGCGAATGAAAAATGATCGTCTCGTCGATACGGTTGAGCAGCTCCGGATTGAAAATCCGCTTCATCTCAGTCACTACCGCCTTTTTCATATAGTCGTAATCATTCTCGACCTTATCGGAGCCAAAACCGAGCGTCTTGCCCGATTTGATCTCCCGCGTGCCCGCGTTCGACGTCATGATGATCACCGTATTGCGGAAGTCGACTTTGCGGCCGAAGGAATCAGTCAGTGAACCATCATCGAGAAGCTGCAGCAGGATATTGAAAACATCGGGATGCGCTTTCTCGATTTCATCGAGCAGCACGACCGAGTAGGGGTGACGACGCACCTTCTCAGTAAGCTGACCGCCTTCCTCGTAGCCGACATATCCCGGCGGCGCGCCGATCAAACGGCTGACCGCGAATTTCTCCATGTATTCCGACATGTCGATTCGCACCAACGCATCGGGATTCTCGAACAGGAATTCCGCCAGCACCCGCGCCAGTTCGGTTTTACCGACACCGGTCGGGCCGAGGAAAATGAATGAACCGATTGGTCGCAGCGGGTCGCCGATACCGGCGCGCGCCCGCCGAATCGCCTTGGCCAGCGCATCGATGGCCTCATCCTGGCCGACGATTTTGGTGGTGAGTTCATCCTCCATGCGCAAGAGCCGCTTCGATTCCTTTTCCTCCAAGCGAAAAAGAGGAATACCGGTGATTCTGGCGACGATTTCGGTCACATGCTCCCGGCCAAGCGTGATTTTCTCATCCTGGCGCGACTGCTCCCAATCGCGTTTCATCTGCTCGAATTCCTCACGCTTCAGCTTAAGTTCATCGCGCAGCTTGGCGGCGCGCTCGAACTCCTGATTCTTGACCGCCTCTTCCTTGCGCCGCGCCAACTCCACGATCTGCTGCTCGACCTCGCCGAATTCCTTCGGCTTGGTGTAGGTCGACAGATGCGCCCGTGAACCGGCTTCATCGATAATATCAATCGCCTTGTCGGGCTGGAATTTGCCGGAGATATAGCGATTCGAAAGTCGCACTGCGGCATCGACCGCCTCATCGGAGATCTCCAGTTGATGATGATCCTCGTAGCGATCGCGCAAACCCTGGAGAATCTTGATCGTGTCCTCGGTGTTCGGTTCTTCAACCATCACCGTGTGGAACCGACGATCCAGCGCGCCATCCTTCTCGATATACTTGCGATACTCATTCATCGTGGTGGCGCCGATACACTGCAATTCACCGCGCGACAATGCCGGCTTGAAAATATTCGAGGCATCCAGCGAACCTTCGGCGCCACCGGCGCCGACGATCGTGTGCAACTCGTCGATGAAAATGATGACATCCTGTGAGTTGACGATCTCATTCATTACCGCTTTGAGCCGCTCCTCGAACTGGCCGCGATACTTAGTACCTGCCACCAGTGAGGCCATATCGAGCGAGACCAGCCGCTTGTTTTCCAGCACCTGCGGCACTTGTCCGCTGACAATGCGCTGCGCCAGACCCTCGACGATAGCGGTCTTACCGACACCCGGTTCGCCGATCAGCACCGGGTTGTTCTTCTTCCGGCGCGAGAGAATCTGCGAGACCCGTTCGATCTCATTGTTGCGTCCGATGATCGGATCGAGCTTGCCGCGTCGCGCCAATTCAGTCAGATCGCGGCCAAAGTGGTCGAGCGCCGGCGTCTTCGATTTCTTGCGCTTCTTGCCATAGGATGAAGGCTGACCGCTCTGGATATTTTTCAGTTCTTCATAAGCATCTTTGTACTCAACATCGAACATCGACAGCACCTGCGCCGCGACGCCCTCTTCGTCTTTGAGCAGCGCCAGCAAGATGTGTTCGGTGTCGATCTCTTTGCTCTTGAGCGCCCGCGCTTCCTGGCCGGCGACTTCGAGAGTCTTCTTGGCGCGTGCGGTCAGCGGGAGCTGCCCCATGGTCATCGTACCGCCGGCAGGCTGCACAACATCCTCCACCGACTGCACCAGCTCGCCGAGATCGAGTCCGATGTTGGAAAGGATCTCAATCGAGCGGCCTTCGCCGAGACGGACAATCCCCAACAGCAGATGTTCCGTGCCGATGTAGTCATGTCGCAGTCGTGCCGCTTCGTCGCGCGCGAATTCAATCGCTTTGCGCGCCAGCTCTGAGAACATCTCGTTCATGATTGCTCCTCCAATCGTGTCGCACTAACCGACCTACTCGGTCGCGCCCAGGCGTTCCCGCACCAGGCTTGCTCGTGCAACATCGCGTTCTGCTGCGCCCAGTGTCTCGCCTACGTACTTTTGCAGATGCGCCGGCTGGGTCAGAAACATCAGTTCATTGATCAGCCGCAAGGGCACCCGATCAAACAAGCCCAGCGCATTACCGAGGCGCAACGCCGAGAAGAGATTCATCGTCTCCTCCGATGTCAGCACCCGCGCATGCCTCAATATACCATACGCACGCCAGACCTTATCTGCGATCTCATCCTTGGCTTCCGCAACCAGGCGCTCGCGAGCCTTGTTTTCAAACTCTATAATCTGCTGGGTAATCTTCTCCAGCGATTCGGCAATATCTATCTCCGAACGACCCAGGGTCGTTTGATTGGAAATCTGGAACAGGTTGCCCCACACGTCGCTGCCCTCGCCGTAAAAACCACGCACCACCAGTCCCAGCTTGGTGATATGGTCAATGACCGAGTCGATCTCTTTGGTCAGCACCAGCCCCGCCAGGTGAATGAGAATCGAGGCCCGCATCCCGGTGCCGACATTGGTCGGGCAGGAGGTCAAAAAGCCAAAGTCGGTGTCATAATCGAAATCGAGCGTCTCCGCGAGATCCTCATCGATCTGCGCGGCGCGCTGCAACACCTCGCCAAGCGCCAACCCGGAACCCAGCGTCTGAATCCGCAAATGGTCCTCTTCGTTGACCATGATCGCCATCGCTTCATCCGCGCCGATGAAAATGCCGGAGAGCGCATTGGGCCGGATAAACTCCGGGGAGATCAGGTGACGTTCCACCAGGAAGTCGCGATCAAGCTGCTCCACATCGGATGAACGATAGAAAGCGCCGGACGCCAGACTGGGGCTGTTCTCAATTGCCGTCTCCACGAAGCTCACCACTTTTTCACGCGTCGGCTGGTCCGCGTAAATCGGGTAAGTCAGACCCTTGATATTGCGCGCCAGACGCACCCGCGAGGAGAGCACAATCGAGGGCTCATTGCCGCCGGCCTGCAGCCAACTGCCGATCTTGCCATTGAGTTCATCAAACATGGCTCGACTCCGCGTTCTCTTTGACTTCCTTGATCATATCCCTGATCTGCGCGGCGCGCTCATATTCTTCGTTGGCAATTGCCCGCTTGAGTTCATCCCGCAGCCGCGCCTCTTCCTTGAGCGGTTCCATCATCTCGCCGCCGCCATTGTGGCGTTTGCCGCGATGCAGATTGGAGCCATGGATTTTGCGCAGCAGGTCGGCCAACGGTTGACGAAAGGTATTGTAGCATTCACCACAACCCAGTCTACCGGTCTTGGTAAATTTTTCATAGCTGAGCTGGCAGGTCGGACAGACAGCATGCTCAAGTTCCTTGCTGACCGAAATCAGACTCTCCGAAACCATCGAGGAGAGGAACTCGCCCAACGGGAAGGGGACATTCTTCAGCGGGTTCTCAAAACCCCGCCGGTTGGCGCAGTCCTCACAAAGATTAAGAGTCACCTGCTGTTTATTGATAATCTGCGACATGTG
>JBDRQZ010000586.1:0-2728 GCA_043826025.1 bacterium
AGATCGCCGAGGTTGGCGTTGACGATTCCTCCGGTCAGCAGCCAGAGGCCGCCAAGGCAAAGCAGCACTGAAACGATCCGGCTCGGGCCGAAACGCTGGCGCAGGAAGATCCAGTCGAAAAGCGGCACGAAGGCCACGAACATGCCGGTGATGAACGCTGAATTGCTGGCGGTGGTGATCTCCAACCCGATTGTCTGTGGCGCGTAGATAAGCCAGAGCAGAATGCCGAGCGTGACCCCCGGTCGCCAGTTGCTCAGGAGTGGTTTTCGGCGCAAGAGCAGCCAGATTGCCAGTACTGAGGCAGCCAACAGAAAGCGCCAGGCCACCAAAGTCAGCGGATTGATGAACTCCAGCGCCTCTTTGACCACGACAAAAGTCGTGCCCCAGATCACTGTGGCATAGACCAGCCCCAGCTCGGCGACTATTGACTGCTTACGGTTGCTCGTCACTTATTTCGTTTACACAGGGAAAGTTCGGCTTATTGCCCTAATCGAGCTGCTATTCGGACTCGCCCTTCTTCGGCTTTCTGCCCGGACCGCCTTTGAACAGCTCTTTCTTGATCTTGGCATCGTCGGCAACCGCGTAGAGCGTAGTCGGAACCGTCCGCAGCGGACAATGCTTCTCATCGGAGCCGCTGTGGGCGCCATCCCAGATCGATTCAATCGCCCGGCCCGCATTGCGGAACATGTTCTCCTCGCCGATTTTCGCCAGCAAACCGGTGCGCCGCATGGTGTCGATTACAGCATCATTCAGTCCTGAGAAGGAGAGCTTCAGTCCCCGACCGGTAAGTCGGTCGACGAGTGTCTCCAGGGTATCGACGCCGGACGTATCGAGTTCGTTAATCCCGTTGCCGACGATCAGCACATGTTTCAGATCCGGCATCGATCGCACCGTATCGACTACCTTGTCTTCGAGGTAGCTGACGTTGGCAAAGAAGAGCGACCCGGCATAGCGGATCACGGCAACGTGGCGGCACTGCTTGAGATCGAAGCGTTCGAGGCTGCGATAGGTACCATCGGTGTGCAGCGCCAGCCGCGCAATTGCCGGCTTCATATTCCGCAGCAGATAGAGCACCAGTGAGAGGAAGACGCCGATTATGATGCCACGATCCAGTTCGGGTGCGAAAACGAGCGTGCAGACGAAGGTGATAATGCTGATCGCGCCATCGTACTTTTGGGCCCGCCAGGCATGAATGAAAGTCTTGACACTCACCAGCCCGGCGACCGCCATCATGATGATCGCCGCCAGTACCGATTGCGGCAGATGATAAAGCAGCGGCGTCATGAACAGCAGCACAGTGACAACTACCAGCGAACTCATCACATTCGAGAGTCCGGTCACCGCACCGGCCTGCAGATTGACCGCCGACCGCGAGAATGATCCCGAGACCGCATAACTTTGCCCGAACGAGCCGACAATATTGCCCAGCCCCTGCCCGACCAGTTCCTGATTCGGATCAAGTCGCTGCCCGGTGCGCGCCGCAATCGCCTTGGCAATCGAGATCGCCTCCATAAAGCCAAGTAGTGAGATGATCATTGCCATCGAAAGCAACTTCAATGCTATCGAGCTGTCAAACAGTGGAATCTTAAGGGCCGGCAAGCCGCTGGGAATCGTGCCGACCACGTCGCCGCCGCCGATCAGAAGCAGCTTTCCGGTATTCAACGCGCTGTTACCCACTTTGAGGCGCCAGGTTTGATCGCAGTCACCGCCAGATTCCTTGAGATCGAATCTCAGCGACTCCTCCGGGCCGGAAGAACAAAGTTGCCGGCGCCTGAGCAAACGCCGCTGCTCAGTTATGCTCTCCTTAAGCTCGGAGAATTCGACGTTGAGCAACTCAATCTTATGGAAGAGCGCAATCGCCTCCGCGCTTTGCTTGCCATGAATGTCGGCTTGTGCCTCATAATCTGCGGTCATCTGCACGCGGCGCTCCGACAACTCCTGACGGTGCGCAATTGCCGCGTTGAAGTCATCAATCATCTGCACTGTGTGCGCATCCTCGACCTGGGAAATGTTCGCATGCTGATTGCGTTCGAAACCGACTGACCAGGAGATGAGCGTTGTTACCACCACCGCCACCAGAACATTGGGAATTCGCGGGTTCAGCCGCCGCAGCACGAACATCAACAGGAAGGCGAGTGCCGCCAGACCGAGGGTCGGCCAATGGACATAGTCGATCACCGCCCGACAGACGTTGTAGACGGTCTCATAGTGATGTTCGGCGCTGTCGACATGGACTCCGAAAATCTTGGATAACTGCGAGGTGGCAATAATCAGCGCCGCCGCCGTGGTGAAACCGCTGATTACCGGATGCGAGAGAAAATTGACCACCAGCCCGAGCCGCAGGACGCCGAGCAACAACTGAAAGATGCCGATCAATAACGCCAGCAGGATGGCGTAAGCGATGTACTGCTCGCTGCCGGCGGTGGCCAGTGGTTCGAGCGCGGTCGAGGTCATCAGTGAGACAATCGCCACCGGCCCGGTCGCGAGTTGGCGACTGGAGCCGAAGATCGAGGCTACCAGCGGCGGCAGGAAGGCGGCATAGAGGCCATAGTAGGCCGGCAGACCGGCTAGCTGCGCGTATGCCATCGACTGCGGCACCAGGACCAGCGCCACGGTGAGGCCGGCAACCAGATCCAGCCGAAAACGGTCGAAACTGTATTGATCAAACCACTCGAGACAGGGCAAGAATCGTCTGAGCAGATTCGCGGTCACGCAACAAACCCCATAG
>JBDRQZ010000587.1:0-8435 GCA_043826025.1 bacterium
AAGACCAACACGATAATGCCGGGCACAATCAACGCCAGCAAGCCCACGAAGGCGGCGGCGCCATAGATCACGGCGGCGATCACTACCACCGGATAGCGGTAGAGACAACGACCGATAACGGAGAAAAGCAGGCGTCGCTCGCCGACCACCAGATCGCCGGCGATGCGGTAGATTGCGGCTGCGGGAAAGAGCCTGATCAGCGTGAACAGCATTGCCGCGACCAGAAGCCTCGGCATGTCACTCATCAACATCTCCGGATCGCCGAGATTCGGGGTGACGCTGAGTGGCAGCATCCGCAGGGGGATATCGATCAGAAAGACGAGTGCCAGAAAGAGAAAGAGATTGTTGCGCAGCATGTACAGCGCGGTGCGGAGGATCAGGCTGAAACTGAACTGAGTTGCAGCCAGAATTGTGTAGACCGGTTGAAGAGCGCCGTTCTGGTTCTCAGGAGCATTCATTATGGCTGCTTTGCGTTCTCAATCTCATCCACTAGCTCTACCGCGCGCCTGAGATGAGGAATCACAATCGAGCCACCGACCACGAGGCCGATGTTGAACACCTCGAACAGCTCCTCCCGTGTAACGCCCTCCTCCAGGCAGCGAATCACATGATAAGCAATGCAGTCATCGCAACGCAAGACCATCGAGGCCGCCAGTCCCAACATCTCCTTGGTGCGAACCTCGAGTGCGCCGGATTCATAGCAGCGGGTATCGAGCGCAAAGAAACGATTGATCAGCTGATTCTTCTCAGCGAGAATGCGCTCATTCATTTTCTCGCGGTAAGCGCGGAATTTCTCAAGTTTATCGGACATTGGATTCTCCTCTTCGTCACACGAAAAATCTCGTGGGCGGCAGACGTCCACGTCTGCCCCACCGGCAGACCGGGAGGTCTGCCGGACACGCATCAATGTCGAAACCGCGATGGTTTCGGTCTACCAGTCACATGATACTTTAATCTTTGGAGGCCGCAATCTGAAAGCGGAGAAGCTCTCCGACTACGGTTCGCAAGGTGGCGGGCCGCCGGCGAAAATGTAGGCAATCAGATAGACCGGATCGGTGATATTGACAGCCCCGTCGCAGTTGACGTCGCCGAGATAGAGCGGTGACGGCGCTGCGCCATTGTTGAAGATGTACTGCAGAATATACACGGCATCGGCCACGTTGATGATCTGATCGCCGTTGCAGTCACCGACCGCATATTCGGGCGGAACATGAGTAAGCGTATCGGCGAAGATGTAATTCGACCCGCCCCAGTTCGAGGCGCCGATATCCTGCTTGTCGGAGTAGCGATAGAAGCAGTCGACCTGAGTGGTAGGCGCAGTCGCCAGTGAGACCCAGCCGGAGTTGAGATCGTAGCAGTACTCGCTCAGCGTGAGTTTCGCGCCATCGACCACCACGCTGTCGATCGCGTGCGCCGGGTAGCTGTCCAGATAGAAAACCTTGAGCAGGTCGGTGCGGGTGGTCTGATAATACTCGACTCCGTCGCCATCGATGTCGCAGGTTCGAATCTCCTCGACCACGAAACTAATATTGGAGAGCCAAACCGGAGAGGCGCTCAGCGTCGTACCGGTGTTCTCATAGATTGTCACTTCACCCCACCAGCGACCGGTGGCCAGGTCCTGGTCGCCATCGCGGTCGAAATCATACCAGCAGACCGAGCTGCCGTAGCCGCCGGTTGCCGACTCCCAGAAAGGAGTGAGCGACAGCGAGCCGGCGTTGTTCTTGTAGACCTTGAAATTCCCCTCGCCGCCATTCTGGAAATTGTCGGCCACTGCCAGCTCAAGATAACCATCGCCATCGATATCGCCCCAGCTCAACGTGTTCGAATGACTGGGATCGCCCGACATCCAAACCGGCAACGCAGTCAGGACGCCGTTGTTATTGAGGTAGAGCCAGACACGGGCTTCATCACCGCAGAAAGCGAGGTCAAGATCGCCATCGCGATCATAATCGGCCCAGGCGAGATCGAGCATGTAGGTGGTTGAGCCGGAGAGCCAGAAGCTATCTGTCGAGAGGGCGCCGCCGACATTGTAGTAAACCCGCAGATTCTCTTTGATCTGGTTATAGCCCTCTCCACAGGCGAAGGCAAGGTCGAGATCGCCATCGCCGTCAACATCGCCGAACTCGGAAGAAAAGGAATGAAACTGATGCGGGCTGGTCCAGGCTGGCGTAGTGGAGAAAACTCCGCCGTTGTTCGGGTACTGCTGTGAATTTGTCGCGCCCCAACCGGGCGCGATGTAGTTGGCGACGACAAATTCAGGATAGCCATCGCCATTGATATCCCCTACCGCACAATGACCGGAATAGTCGGCGCTACCGGTCGACCAGGTATGAGTGGTGGGAATTGCGCTACCGTTGTTATAATAGATGAAATCCGGCGATTGGGTAATATCGTTGCCGTTGCTGATGAACAGATCAAGGTCCCCATCATGATCGGCATCCTGCCAGACGAGGCCGGTCGAGGTCACGCTCGACTCGCTCGATTGCCAGATCGGATTCTTGATATACGGCATATCTGCATAGAGCAGACCGGTGGAGATCAGTACCAGGCAGCAGATCAGTGAGATTCTCATGGGGTTCCTTCCCCTTCGTGGTGATTCTTGGCAGCCATGCAGGCGAGCATGTCCCTGCCCGCAGGTATTCCAATATCAGAATTCAACTCAGACGACCATGATCGCATTCTCTCTCCGGGGCGGATTGCGAAGTAGTTCCACTGCTAATATACCGAATCAGGCGCCTTTCGCAACCGCTAAGTGCAGCAGTGATAAGAAGATGAACAGCCGTGACTATGGTGAATAGCGACGCCGATTGGGGACCTTGAACAGTAGCGAAAGCCCCAGCAGCATGACCACCAGCAGCGAGGCGATTGCCAGGCGGTAGTGGATTGTGCCCGCGTAGAGATCGAGCCGCTCGACTCCGAGCACTCCCAGAATATCAAGCGCCCAGCGGCCGAGCGGCTTATCGGCCTTGGCGAACAACACGATAAAGCCCCAGAGCAACGGACCGATTGTAGCCGCCGCCCTGCCGGAAAGCGTGTAAAGCCCGTAAAACTGCCCCAGTTTCTCGCGCGGCACCAGGCTGTTGAGCAGCGGCCGTGAAGTGGTCCAGACTGCGCCGAGGAAGACCCCGACAAAACCGCCGAGCACGAAAAACGCGGTGCGGCTGGTGAGGATGACCGCCGAACTCAACACAATGGTCCAGCCGAAAACCGCAATCAACAGAGACAGCTTGCTGCCCAGCTTGTCGCTGAGCCAACCGAACACCAATGAGCCGCCAAAGGCGCAGAGGGTCGAGGCGACAAACAGCACGACTTTGTCGGCGTCGGCGAAACCGGCAACAGCTTCGGCATAGATCGCCATGAAAACGATCAGCGTGGCGATGGCATCCTCGATCAGGTAATCGGCAATCAGAAAGCGCAACACACCGGGATAATGCCGCGACTCCCGCAGCGCCTCTTTCCAACTCGCCAGGAAAGTCTCCGGCACCAGTGGCTTGTCGCTCACTACCGGCCGCTCGCGGACCCAGTAAGAGGTCGGCAGTGCAAAGAGCAGGAAAAGCAGGGCCGTGGGCATGAAAGCATATTGACGCCCCACGACACCCGGAATCAGCGAGCCATCGGTAATCGGTAAGACCAATAGCAACCCGGCAATTGCACCGAGATAGCCAAACGCCACGCCGATCCCCGACACTCTGCCGACATTCGATTCATCGCTGACATCGGCCAGCAGCGCATTATAGAAAGTAAGGCCACCCTCGTAGAAGTAGTTCGCAACTGCGAAACAGATCAGGGTGAAGATCGCCACCACCGTGATATTGGAAATCGTCAAAGCGCCCAGCGAGAGCAGCACGGTGAAGAAAATACAGAGCAACGTGAAGGTCCGCAGCCTGGGCAGCTTGCCCACCACGCGGTCGGCTCGACGCCCCAGGGTCGGCATTGAGAGCGCCACGAAAATCATCGAGCCGGAGTAAGCCAGCGAATAGTAGATGTCCTCCACGCCGAGATCAAGCACGATCCAGGGCGCAAAGAAGAAGGTCACGATATTCATCGAGAAAATCGTGTTGGCGAAATCGTAACTGATCCAGCCGACTTGTGCTTTACGGAGCGGCTTCATTCTTCCTGCTGATCCATTATTGAGCTAGAGTCCCAACTCAGTCGCGGAGCGCTGCATGCCATCGAGCGCCAGCACGAGAAATTCATCAAGCTCCAGCCCCAACTCGCTGCATTTGGCAATCGCGTCACGTCGCGCGCCCGCCGCGAACCGTTGCTCCTTGAAGCGCTTCTTCAGCGACTTCAGCGGCAACTGCGCGATCTGCTTTGAGGGGTGCATCAACACCGCCGCGACAATCAAACCGGTCAATGGATCGGTTGCGTAGAGCGCCCACTCCATGCGGCTTCGGCAGGGCTCATGCTCGGCGTGGCAATGGATCGCGCGCAGCATCTCCGCGTCGACTTCAGGATAAGCCGACAGCCACTCAGCGGTCAGAAAGGTGTGGCGCTTGGGGTCATCGACAGTCTCCGAGTAGTCGAGATCATGCAGCAGTCCGACCATGCCCCAGCGTTCGACATCCTCACCGAAATGCTCCGCCAAACGCCGCATCACCGCCTCAACTGCAAGGATATGTTTGACCAGATTACCCTGTTTGACTTTCTCTTTGACTAACGCCAGAGCGGTTTCTCTATCCATCGGACAATGTCCTTCCTAGTCGAAAAACTCCCAGCTAAAGCCCCACCAATGAGAACGTCCCGGTTGCCGGCGGCCATTGAGGGAATATGAGGTGTCGAGCAGGTTGGTGTAATTCCAGAAGAAGTGAAAGCGCTTGAGATCGAAACTGAGGAATGACTCGGCGACGAATTTGTCCGTGTCACTGCTTCCATCGAGATAGCGAATCGTGTTTGAACGATACTTGCCGCCGACCGCCGCCGTCACGATGATCTGGAAGCGGTCGAACCAGAAGCGAATCCCGGTAAAGCCGTCGAGTTCATGTTCGGGGCCATAGGTGTAGTTGCTGCCGTGACTTGCCACCTGCCGTGCGCCATAAGCTGCCGAGGCAAACATGCCCCAGGGCAGAGTCAGGTTCATGTTGACTGTTCCGAAAAGCAATGACTGGTGCAGAAGCGACACAGGACTGTAAGCGCCCACGATAGTCGGGAGGTTGCCATGGTGCCAGGAAGGCAGATCGGTAAATCGCGTATAACCGCCGCGAGCCTGAATTCCAAGCCGCTGCAGGCGAGTTGAACCCATCGCTTCAATGGACAGACTGCTGCCGCTACGAAGTGTTGGGTTCCCGCCGATAAAATAGGAATCATCGCCACTACCAAAGTCGGCGGTGACCGTCGGCAGATAGCGCTGCTCAGCGGTCGGCAGAATCGCCTGTCTCGAGAGAATGACTGCGGCATCGGTGTTCTCGTTCAGCTCATAGCGCAGCATGCCGGTCAGAGTCGTTTGCACCTTGAGGCCGGAGACCCCGGTCAGACCAGCCTGCCCAAACAGAATCAATATCGGCTGTAGTTGTAGCAAGTCGCCGAGCGCAATGCGCCAAGAGAGAGGCTTCTCCGAGATCGTGCCGCTCTGGTAGTCCACCAGCTTGATGTCACCTTCGTAGTGCAGGTTGTGCCGACCGACCACCAACTGATGATGCAAGCCGGCCTCATAGATCCGGAAGCGCTGGCGGTGATATATCTGGCTTGACTCGAAGGTCTGGTCATCGTTGCGGTAGCGAAGATCGAGACCAGCCGACTGCGAGTCAGAGAGTGCACGCGAGAATGAAGCTGCAACACCAGAATAGTTGTCGGTTACGCGGCCTTCATAGAGATAGAAGCCGGGCAAAAATGGCCGGTCGGCGTGAGTACGATTAAAAAAGAAACCAAGCTGCAACTCGGAATTTACGCCGACATTGGGGGCAAGGATCAATCTGGTGCGATCGTTCCTGGTGTCGAGAAACTGAAGTTGATTTTCCAGCTTGATGAAGTTGGCATCGAGGTTGACACTTCCCCAGTTGCCGAGTTGGTTGGCGAAGGTCACCTCCGTGTTGGCGTAGGCATAGCGCCCGCGCCGCACATAGAGTTTGCTGCGGGCGCTGTCTCCGGGCGGCTCAGGTAATGGCTGATAGATCGCAGTCGCGCGGGAAAACGGCACGAACACACCGGCCAGCGCGGGCGAGAGCAGATAGTAGTCCTGCGACTGATCGATCCGCATCGCCTACTCCGACTGCGGCGCCGGCACCGGATTGGCAAGCGCGGCATCGCCGAACAATGGGTCGGCGCGCGACATGCTGCCCGGCGCCAGTCCGAGCGGATAGAGCTGCTCTCCCTCACCCCAGGGACCCTGAGCAACTCGCACCAGCAGCGGATCATAATCAAACCGGGAGGACATCTGCGCGAAATCGAAGTGATCCGAACGGGCCCCGGAGCGCAGCGGCAGAAGTCGAAGCAGCGAGTCGCGCTGCGAGGTCGCCTTCAGATGAATCTTGATTTCCGGCGGCGGCATGACTTCAGCGCTATCGCTGACTAGAGTGCTGTCGGTTGCCAGTGAGTCAATTGCGGGTTCCTCTCCCCGGACCGAGGAGAACAGAAGCGGCAGAAACAGCAGTGCGGCAATCAGCAATGATCGCCCGACATTGCCTGCTTTGCAATTCGATCGGTTCAACTCATCCGCGCCTATCGTGAGAGATACCCTGCCCCGGCAACTTATGCTACTCCGGCTGGAAAATAGCCAGTTCTTTGAGTTTGGCAAGGACGGGAAAGAGGAAGATAAAGAAGATGACATTTGAAACAATCGTGATTAGCGCGAAAGGAATCGCAGTTCCCAGCCGTGCCCAGAATGGCTGAAAGACCCAGGCGTCGACCACCGACACCGGCACCTGATAGAGCAACGCGGTCAGCAGCCCCAAGAGACCGAGCCAGAGCGCTCCGACCGCAGCGCTTCGTCTGAAAATCAGCAAGGAGACAATCGCCGGCACGAAGACAAGGAGGAACCAGAGTTTAAGCAGAAATGCCAGCCCCAATGCGACGACCGCAATCAGCGCTGGATAGCGCCAGTTAGGCAAAGCCGCTGCAGATGAACTACACATACCGCCGACAAAGCCGATCAGCGCATAGGCGGCTACTTGCGCAATGAGGATCGGTAGAAAAGCCAGACCATAGGGATTGAAAAGTGAAATCAGCAGCGCACTAACCACGCCGACAAACAGCCCGCCCCGTTTGCCAATCAGGTAGCCGGCAAAAAAGACCAGCAGGATGGAAAGCGTTACATTCGGGAAGATCAACAACGCGAAGGAGCCGGCATAAGCGAGCGCCGCAAAGACGCCCACCGCTGCGACCTCCCGGGCGCTCATCGAATCACAAGCGCCTTGAGGGTCTCAGTGATGTCGCCAACTCGAACCACCAGCAGGTAGATACCTGATGCGACCTCTTCGCCGAATTCGCTTCGCCCGTCCCAGGTGAATTCGATCCGCCCGTTCTGCTTGCCGCTCCGCGACTGCGAATAGAGCTTCTCGCCCGCGACCGTAAACACATCAAGATGACCCATCACGCTCTCGGCGAGATCGACATGGACCTTGAGGTCGCCATCTGCAGCCGGTCTGTATGGCATCGGGAAAGGAGGCCGGATGACAGTGCCTTCAACATCGCGCGAGCCGCCAACAACTTCAAAGAAGTAGCTATTGCTGGATTTGTTATAGTAAGGATTCGTCGTCACCGGCACCAGCACAACATCCGTCAGACCACCGATGTCGTCGACGATAATAACATCCCTGGTTCGGTAGAGACTGTCTGCGACCCACACGGGCACACTAGGGTCAAACCGATTGTAGCCCATGACCGAGATGCGCCAACCGACCGGCTCAGGCGAACTGGTCACACCCTTGAAATCCAGAATCGTGAAGCCCGAGTCAAGCGTCGTGACGTCAAGAACCACATAATTAATTCCGAGCGCGTTGGGGAAGAAACCGTAATCGCGGTCAACCGTGTCCGGAAAGTCCGAATAGTAGCGAATGTACGGTCTGATGATCTCCGTGCCTAGAGTGTCGGTGTCCGGGATCTTCGGGTAGTTTGCCGCCTCTTCGAAGAAGTAGGGTTTGCGGCCGCCGGTAAAGAATAGCCAGCGGCTGTACTCGGCGAAAACATCCTCAAACGCACGCGTGCCATTGCTGTGCTGATCGATGGCGTCTTGAAGCGCGCCATAGAGAAAATTCATGCCCTTGAGAGTGGCGCAATTCTCCCAGATAGTTTTGACGATTCCCTGTCCAAAAGTCTCCGACAGGTAGATGGGAAAGATGGCGGAACCGTAGGGGTAGAGCGAATTCGCCTCAAAAAAGCGCAGCGAGAGATGGACGTACTTGATGTATTCCGGCAGGTAGTAGTAGTAGTCATTCACCTTGTCGTAGCACTGCTCCTCCATCCAGACAGCCGACATCTCCAGCCAAAACGGATTCGGC
>JBDRQZ010000588.1:0-6017 GCA_043826025.1 bacterium
TGGTCGATTTCAAGTAACTTATGTATAAGTTCCTTACCTCCCATGCCGCCCGGCATCGTCAGGTCGATGATGACTACTGTGTAGCAATTGTCAGCCTCAGCAGCCTGCTCATACATATCCAACGCGGCGTTGCCGTCTTCAGCCACATCGGTTTCAAAACCCAATGCTTCGAGCACCGCACGCGCCAACTCTCTTATTGGCTTCTCATCGTCGACGATCAGAATTCGGCCTTCACCATGTTTCGGGGGCTCGGTTCTATCGGCGGCCTTCCGAGATCTGACTTCGGTGGCAACGGCGGGCAAGTAGACGTAGAAGGTCGTGCCCTTCCCGAGCGTAGACTCAACCGTGATGTAACCGCCGTGCTTCTTGATGATAGAATATGTGCTGGCCAATCCCAGCCCACTGCCTTTTGCCTTGGTAGTGAAATAGGGATCGAAAATTCTGCTAAGATTCTCTTCGGGGATGCCTATGCCCTCATCTGTTATTGTCATCAACACATACTTGCCGGGACGAATAGGTACGGAACCGATTTTGTGAAGAACGACTTGCTCGACCGCAATCTTCACCGTGCCGCTGCCCTCCATTGCCTGGCTGGCGTTAATCAGCAGATTGTTGATCACCTGGCTGAGCTGACCGGCGTCAGCATTTACGGCAGGTAGGTTCTCCTGAATGTAGAAGTCAGGTTTCACTCCGGTGCCGCTTAGCGCGAAGCGCGCGGATTCGCCAATGACCTCGCTGATCGAGATATTCTCGATCAGCGGCGCGCCGCCTCTGGCGAAGGTCAGAAGTTGTTTGGTCAACTGCGCGGCGCGCTGCGAGGCGGCTTCGGCTTCGATCAAACACTGCTGGATTTCGGTTCCCGGTTGGACTTCGAGCTGAGCAAAGGAAATGTAACCGATGATCGCCGTCAGAATGTTGTTGAAGTCATGGGCGATACCGCCTGCCAGTACCCCGATCGACTCGAGTTTGTCCGTCTTGGTCAGCTCCTCCTGCATTCGAAGCTGCTGGGTGATGTCTTGGGCAATGCCGACAAAGGAAGTCACTTTGTGGTCGGAGTCAAGTATCGGGCTGAGCGACATTTCAGCGGGGAAAGTGGTGCCATCGCGACGCCGTAGCTCGATACGGATCGGTTGCACCGGTCCTTCCTCCAGCAGACGCTGCTGGAGTTCGGCGACTGAGCCAAAAGCTGCGTCGGCGCAAAGTTCCGCTATTGGCAGGCCAATCATCAACTCTGGTGTCGGATATCCGTGCAATTCGGCAGCTGCGCGGTTTGCGAGGGTGACTCGGCCTTCCAGATTGACCATGGCTATTGATAAGAATGAGGAGGTTACAATACTTTTAAAGCGCTCTTCGCTTTCCTGCAGTTTGCGTTCGACCTGTTTGCGACCGGTGATATCGCGGCAGCTTCCATAAATCAGGTTATTCGGTAGAACGACGGCATTGAGGTCCGCCGGGAAAACCGAGCCATCTGCTCTGACGAGATCGATTTCCACGAACATTTTCCCCATTGCCAACAGCTCTGCGAAGCTCTTCTTGGTTTCTTCGATCTGATCCTGCCTTGAGACGTCGACAATACTCATTGTCGCCAACTCTTCAGTCGAGTATCCGAGGAGTTCTGAAGCAGTACGATTTGTGTAGACGTAGTTGCCTTGGCGGTCAGCGACGAAGATCGCATCGGGAGAGGACTCGGCAATCGTCTTGAACTTCTCTTCGCTCGCGGACAGTTCCTCTTCGGCTCGTTTGCGATCCGTGATATCAAGGAGCAGGCCGATTATGCCCTCCGGACAGCCCCCTTGGCCACCAAAGGTGGCTTTGTAGAAAACTACATCTCTGGTTTCACCGCTGCTGTGTCTGACCCTCCACTCATAAGTTTGGGTTCCGGGATTCTCGAAAAGCTCCCGATCCTTCTCCTCATACTTATCAGCTATTTCCGGCGGCTCAATCTCATGCACACTCTTGCCGATGATCTCCTCGGGGCGCAGCCCGATGAATCCCGCGAAGGCTTCATTGCAGCCGAGATAGATGCCTTCTGCGTTCTTGTAGAAAACCGGGCTCGGAATTGTGTTAAGCAGAGTGTCGAGGAAGGCAAGGTGCGCTAACAATGCCGCTGCTGTAGCCTTACGGCCAGAAATGTCTTCCACCAAAGTAACGATCGCTTCCAGTCTGTTCTTCTCGTCGCGAATTGCGCCCATAGTAACGCTGGCCCAGACTTGGCTGCCATCCTTGCAGATCATCTGCCTTTCCGATTGGTAGCTTTCACGTTCTCCAGCGATCAAAGACTGCAAGAGCCGCCGCTCGTTTTCATCCATCGACGGGCCTGACCGAGCGACGAAAGGTTGGCCGGCAAGTTCCTCGCCACTTAAACCGACTAATCGTTGCAGCGAGGCGTTGGAGAGCAAAGCGTGACCCTCAGTGTCGCTGAGGGCGATACCTACTGGCGAGCGTTCGAAGATCGCACGAAAACGGGCTTCGCTGTGCTGCAACGCTTCCTGTGCAGATTTCAATTCGTCAATATCATAGTGAGTTCCGACCATGCGAGTCGGTGTGCCCTGGCTGTCGCGGGCGACAATCTTGCCGCGACTGAGAATCCACTTCCACTCGCCAGTCTTGCAGCGGAGGCGGAACTCCACCGAATAGTGCTCGGACTCTCCCGAGAAGTGTTCTTCGGTCGCCAGTTTGATGCGATCCAGATCATCCGGGTGCATCAATCCTAATAGTGTCTGATAGGTCTGCTCCAGGTCGCTGAGATCACGCCCGAGCATCGAGGCCCAGCGCTCACCGTAAATGACCTTTCCGGTGGGGATCTCCCAATCCCAGATGCCGTCGCGGGCACCGTCCAGAGCGAGGTTAAGCCGCTCTTCAGATTCGGACAATCGCCTGATCATTGGCGTGCTGATTCTCCAGAAAAGGAGAATCCCGAGTGCAACAATCAGAGTACTCAGACCTCCAACAACCGCTGCAGCTCTCAGAAACGGCGCCCGAATCTCTGCCAGATCTATCTTGGCGACGACCCCCAAACCAAGAAGCGGGATAGATTCGTACGCTGCCAGGACTCTTACTCCACGATAATCGAAACCGATCACCGTTCCCGACTTCCCCTGCAACGCCAGGCGCATTGGTTCGGCCAGAGCGGATTCGAATGCCACTGCAGACGATGTCGTCGAGTCGAAAAACCTCTGGCGAATGACAAAAACTATTGAGTCACCCTTAATTCGGCCAACCGTGAACTCGCCAGATTCCCCAAATCCCTCAAGATTGCGGTGAGCTTCTGCGATCTGGTCAAGTGTTTCCTGGGTGGCCACCTCCAGAGCATTAGGGGTTCCGAGCATGCTGAGGTGATCGTCGAGCTCGTGCCGAGCAATTGCGTCAACTATTCTAGCGCGGCTTCGTGCGATATCTACCATGCGGTCTCTTGTCTGCTCAAAGGAAGTCTGGTAAAGAATGATCAGTGTAAACGCGCTCACGAGGACAACAGACGCGACCATGATGCCTGTAAGGGTCAGAATTCTGGCTTGTTCCGTTTTCATCCGAATTCTCTCACTCTCGTGGCCTCGGTCCGCAACATTCCAGGGTGACCTGGACAGTTTTCATCAACTCCTGAGGATCGAAGGGTTTGGTGATATACTTCACCGCGCCTTCGCGGAACGCGTCGTCATAGTCGACTTGTGTGTTTCGCGCAGTCAGAAAGATTATAGGAATGGTGAAAGTTTTCATCGAGGACTGTAATTCAGTTGCTACCTCGTGACCGGTGAAACCGGGCATGTTGATGTCGAGGATTATTAGATCGGGCAACTCATTGATCGCCGCGTAAACCGCCTCCCGGCCATTGAAGGCGTTGATCACTTCATAGCCCAGGCTGCGCAGCCGCATACTCAGCGATTGAACCAACTCCGGTTCGTCGTCGACTACCAGTATTCTGGCCATATTCTTGGTTCCTCGGAATCTGCGAAAATGTCCCCGCTTTGTGTGCTTTGCCCAAAATCGAGAGGCCTGCTCTTGAACACTATGCTCGGTCAGCTTCAAGCTGCGAGCGGAAGAGCGGTTATCAGGAATATCGGACGATACTGCTCATCTCTGTAGCTCGACGTCACACTACTGAGGAGATAATTCGTAACCAGTACTTCCAGACTGCTATACATGCAGTTCCCCGGGACGGGTGAACCCTTATACCAGACTAGATCACTCATAATTCACCCTAAGGTTATCTGACGTCCAATCCGATATTAATGTGAAGACAAGCGGATGGGCCGAATAGCAAATTCAGTTGACACCCGCGATCCACCCCAGCAGCACTCTTTACTGTCAAAACAGGCCCGGCCAGGAAGTAGGAGAAAGCCAAGATGCTAATTGTTACGCGGAAAGCTGAGAGGGGTGATGGGGACAGTGTGCCTGCCTCCACAGATTCGTCGGAAGACAGGATTGTGGCTGGCCCCACAGAGCGTGCCGGCCCGCCTGCGATTTCTCAGGAAGCGACCGAGCGCAGGCGCGATGAAGTGGAAATGCTGGAGAGTTCCAAGCATCTCTCCCTAGCGTTGCTGGCGCAGCAGGCTGGTACCTGGGTCTGGGATATCCAGAATGATAAAGTCGTCTGGGATGACCGCATGCAGATCATGGCGGGCCTCGAACCGGGCAGCTTTGGCGGCACCACAGAGGACTGGAAAGGGCTGATTCATCCGGATGACCTGGAATCGGTGACGCGGGTAATCAATGCTGCGTTGAGAACAGAAAGCCAATTCGACCTTACCCATCGTGTCATCCTCCCCAATCGCAACTTGCGGTACCTCAAATTACAGTCGCTTATCTCGCGGGACGACAAGGGTCGCCCGGTCAGGATTGTCGGCATCTGCCTCGACGACACGGTTCGATTCTTGGCTGAGCAAGAGCTGGCGAAGACTCTGGAGAAGCTGAGGTCCTCGAATCAGGAGTTGGAGCAGTTTGCTTATGTGGCCTCGCATGATTTGCAGGAGCCGCTGCGCATGATCGGCAGTTATTTGGAACTGCTGGAGAAACGTTATCGCGAACGACTTGAGGGCGACGCACTGGAGTTCATTAGCTATGCCGTCGAAGGCGCGAACGGCATGAAGCGCATGATCAACGACCTGTTGGCTTATTCAAGAGCAGCGAGGCGGAGCGAGGCGTTCACGCCGACGGATTGCGATAAAGTAGTCGGGCAGGCTGTGCACCAGCTTGGCGGCGCAATTCAGGATCGTCATGCCGAGGTCGATTATGGGCGACTGCCAACGGTAGTGGGAGATGAGTCACAGCTTGTCCAGTTGTTCCAGAATCTGATCGGCAACTCGATCAAGTTCTGCGAGGCGCCGGTTCCACAAGTGAAGATATCTGCCCGCGAGCGAGAAGATTACTGGGAGTTTGCAGTCGCCGACAACGGTATTGGTATCGAACCGCAATTCTTTGAGAGAGTCTTCGTGATCTTCAAGCGATTGAACAGTAAGCAATCCTACCCCGGCAGCGGCATTGGCTTATCGCTTTGTAAGAAAATAGTCGAACGACACTTGGGAGAGATTTGGATAGAGTCCAACCCCGGCGAAGGTACGACCTTTTTCTTCACCCTATCGAAGGTAATCCTGCCTTCGGAAACTCTGGGGAAGGGGGAACTCAATAATGAGTAACATTCAGCAAAGCACACCAATTGACATTCTGTTGGTCGAGGACAACCCGGGTGATGTGCGTTTGACGCAGGAAGCTCTGAAAGAGAGCAAGCTGTCCAACAACCTGATCGTCGCTCGCGACGGGCAGGAAGCGTGGGACATGCTCAATAGGATAAATGGGCACGAAGGCGCCGCAATTCCTGATCTGATCCTCCTCGATCTGAATATGCCGCGAATGGATGGGCGGGAGTTGCTTGGGCGCTTGAAACAGGATGCAAAACTCAAGCAGATTCCGGTGGTGATTTTGACTACCTCGCAGTCCGAGGAGGATGTGCTGCGCAGCTATCAGTTGCATGCCAACTGTTACGTCTCGAAACCGGTGGGGCTCGATGAATTCCTCGAAGTGGT
>JBDRQZ010000589.1:0-6369 GCA_043826025.1 bacterium
GCTGATCAGAGCCTTCTCGGCAACTACATTCACACTTATGTTCATTGTCTTACACAACCTCCTCTAGGCCTGAAGACCGGGCAGTGATGCTTCACATGCCGTCGAAAGGTGAGCTACCAGTGACGCACGAATTCAATTTCAGGACTTCACTATCGTCCGATAGCGATTACGCCTGTTTTCAAACAGGGCCTCACCGAGCTCTTTGCTGCGCCAGTCTTCATATGCCGAGAAATTGCCTTCAAACCAGCGCACCTTGCCTTCGCCTTCGAAGACCAGCAGATGCGTGCAGACGCGATCAAGAAAGAAGCGATCGTGACTGATGACCATGATGCATCCGGAGAAATCCTGAATCGCTTCCTCGAACAGCCGCAGCGTATTGATGTCGAGATCGTTGGTGGGCTCATCCAGCAGCAGCACATTCCCGCCGACCTTGAGCACCTTGGCCAGCAGACAGCGGTTCTGCTCGCCGCCCGAAAGTTCATGTACCGATTTCTGCTGCGACGCACCCTTGAAGCCGAAGCCGGCGAGGTATTGTCTGATCGGGACCGTGTGAGTTCCGACCCGGACCAGATCGGCGCCCTCACCCACTTCCTCGATCAGACTCTTGTCGCCCTCCAGCGCGGTCCGTTCCTGATCGACATAAGCAAGCTGTACCGACGCTCCAACAGCAATCCTGCCCTCCAGTGGTTTCAGATCCCCATTGATGAGTTTGAACAGCGTCGTCTTGCCGGTCCCATTGGGACCCAGCAGACCAACGACTGCCGCGCGTGGCAGGGTAAAAGTCAGTTTCTCAAAAAGCGGATTGTCATCGTAGCCCATGGTGGCGTCATGAAATTCAACTATCTGATCGCCCAGTTGCGGCCCCGGTGCAATTTGGATCGTCTTATTGTCGGATTTTGTTGCGGCGGTCTCGCGGGCCACGAGATGCTCATATTCCCGGACGCGCGAACGCGACAGCTCATTGCGATCGCCACGGCTCATGCGAATCCAGGCAAGCTCCCGCTTCAGCGCCTGAGCGCGAGTTGACTCCATTTTGTCCGAAGACGCGAGTTTGGCCAGTTTCTGCTCAAGCCAGGAACTGTAGCTCCCCTCCCAGGGGATGCCGTGACCACCATCCAATTCGAGTATCCAGCCGGTGACATTATCGAGGAAGTAGCGATCATGGGTGACGACGATCACGGTGCCGGGATAATCACGCAGCTGCGCCTCCAGCCAATTCGCGGTCTCGGCGTCGAGATGATTAGTCGGCTCGTCCAGCAGCAGCAGGTCGGGGCGCTCCAGCAGCACCTTGCAGAGTGCCACCCGCCGTTTCTCACCGCCCGACAGCGTCCCGACGATGCGGTCATCGTCAGGCAGACAGAGCGCGTTGGCGGCGACTTCGAGATTACGATCCAGGTTCCAGGCATCCAGCGCCTCGATCTTGTCCTGCAGTTCGCTCATCCTGTCCATCGCCTTCTGCATCTCGTCATCGTCCATCGGCTCAGCCATACTGGCGGCGACAGCGTCGTACTCGTCCAGTAAAGCTTTGGTCTCGGCGAAAGCCAACTCCACTGTTTGGCGCACGGTTAAATTCGGATCAAGGCTGAGATCTTGTTCCACGATCGCGGCGCGATACCCCGGAGTGATGGCGGCATGTCCCTGAAATTCGGTATCGAGCCCAGCCATGATCCGCAGAACGGTAGACTTACCGGAGCCGTTCTCCCCCACGATCCCGATCTTGGCGCCCGGAAAGAAGCTGAGGTTTATGTCCTTGAGTACCTGTTTCTGCCCATAGAACTTATTCACGCCATACATGTGAAATATGAACTGCTCGGCCATACTGCGCTCACCTCTGGTTTAGCTCTGTTCTCTCCCCAGCCCTGATTCGTCCCGGTGGGAAGCTACGGTTTTCTTCCCTTAAGTCAATCTTGACCTTTGCGCTCCCGGAGCAGGCCGCTGATTCTCCCGGTGATTGTGTTCGGTCGATCAGCAGGGCCAGCCGGGGTCGAAGCGGTTCGTGAAATTGATTGAATTTTCAGGTGATTGCTTAAGGACGCCGTCCGCGGTTCGCACAGTCGGTGGGATGGCGATCTTCTTGCAGTCCGAGAACCGGGCAAGAAAGCTCGCTTGGAGTCGCCTCTCCCTAAAAAACCCTTGTCTGCCGATCTATGGCCGCCTATTGTAGCAGTTGACTCTATGAAGAAGCGGGCACCAGAAGGCGGGTTTGCCTTTGGCGGGACTGGGCACCCTGCGACGACACCACTTTCGGATTCGTCCGAGCCCGAAGTTGGGAGAGTAATGCACTTGCTCACTAAGACATTACTTCTAGTTTGGTTGGTTCAACTGCTGGCCTTTGCTGATGGTAGTTCTCTAAAAGCTCAACCTGGCTGGGCCAGGGATGCTCTGGATTCGGCCGGCACGTTTACCTTTGACAGCGACGCTCCGGCACTGGTGTTACACCGGAGCTTCGAGACTAAAATCTCCGGTAGCGGCAAATCGCGCTCCAAGGTGAGGTTGGCAACGCTGATTTTGAAGTCGACCGGCGAGGAATATGGCTCCCTGTTCGAGACCGTCACGTCGGATCGCGAGATTCTGAACGTCAAGGGTTGGCGGCTTCGCGCCGACGGCAAGAAAGACAAGCTCAAGGCCGAGCAGATCATCTACCTCGATGCCAACTTTGAGGCCGGCTACTACAGCGATGCCAGGAACCTGGTAGCGTCTTTCGGCGACATTAGAGCCGGCGATCTGATCGCCTATGAGTATGAAATCTCCAAAACCAGCACACCTTACTCCTGCTACGAGGATTTCCTTTTGCAAAAGACGTTGCCGGTTCTCTGTGCTCAAGTGAGAATAGAGAAGCCGAACGATTGGGGGTTGAAGCTCTCTGAACATAATCTGGAACCGGTCGATTTTGATTCTGCTGATGGCGAGTTCGTCTGGGAAGCGCGCCGGCTCGAGAGCCGTCCGGACGAACCCTTGATGCCTCCGTGGCGGTATCTGGTTCGTCATCTCGAGGTGAGTGTGCACCCACTCGACCCAAGCAGCGACAAGTCATTTGCGAACTGGCGGGAGGTGGGCGCCTGGGCTCGGGATCTCTCCGAGACCGCTGCGGTGTCGACGCCCGCGCTCGCGACCCTCGCCAGCGATCTGGTACACGACCGGCAGAGCCGTTTCGACACCATGGCAGTGATCGCCGAGTATGTTCGTGATCGGGTGCGTTATGTCGCAGTCGAGATTGAGGAGGGCCGCTTTGCACCCCGCGCGGCCACAACCACTCACAGCCTGGGATATGGCGATTGCAAGGACAAGGTCACGCTGATGCGAGCACTTCTTAGAGAGGTCCAGATTCAATCGGTACCGGTCCTGGCAAATGTAGGTGGCTTGGTCGACTCACTCCTGCCCTCACCCTATCAGTTCAACCACGTGGTGATTGCCATGCCGCTGGCGGAGTTTCACGGATCGGAGAATCCTCACGTCTCGGCCATTGATGGATGGGTCTATTTCGATCCCACCGACGCTGAAAATCGCTTTGGGGAGTTAGGGCGTTCGCTGCAGGGTCGGACTGTATTGCGTTGTTCCGCGGAGTCAGAGGAGTTGGTCCGCATTCCGCAGCCCGACCCAGACGATCGGCGCCGCTGCATCGACGCCGAGGTAACGCTGCGGACCGATTACTCATTATCGGCTGACGTCAGGGTGACCGATTACCTGCTCTGGGCCTGTAACTCCCGAGATGAGTTCGGTCACCTTCTGCCACAGAAAGGTTGTGAGCGACGGCAGGAGATTTTGGCGCATTTTCTGAGCAGTCCGACAGTCCGTGATTATCGCTTTGAAGATTACGGCGATTCCTGCGTGACCCACTATGTACTCGAGGTCGCATCCTACGCGCTGCAGGCGGCCGATCTTACCCTTTTGGCTCCCGATTTTCTGTTTGATGTCGACACTGCACCTATTCTCAAGAGTGAACGTACTCATCCCATCTGGTTCGGACCGACCGCGACTAAGGATATAACCGTCAAGTGGCGTCTGCCGGATGGCTGGTCGATCGCGGATACATCCCTGCGAATGCTGGACAGTTGTAGCATTTCCAGGTTTAGTATGGATTTGCACGCGACGGCGGCTACTGTTGCCTATCACTTTCTGCAGATCGACCAGGGAAACAGCATCCCGGCGAGTGCCGTCGGCGAAGCAAAAGCCTATCTCGCATCTTTGCGTCGTGCCCGAGATACTCACTTGGCAGTCACGTCGGACTGAGGGAACTCTATGCAATCTTTCAAGCGCCTGACACTTGTTTGCCTGAGCTTGCTCCTGTTTGCGCAGGGGGCAGAGTCACTGGCTAAAAAGAAGCCTTACACCTGGGGCGAGGTCTCCGACAGTGACTGGGCGGTAACCCAGGACTCAGCGCGCGGTATTCTCGACGGAGCAATAATATTCGAGAAGATGGAGTTTGATGATCGGGAGTATTACAAGAAAGATCGCTGCTATCGCACTATTTACCGGCGCGTGCGCATCCTAACGGATAAGGGCCGAAGTTTCGGCGATGTCAATGTGCCGTTCGTTCATTTCGAGCAGGAGATTGAGGATATCCAGGGTCGTACTCTGCTGCGGGATGGCACGGTTCTGGAATTGCATAAAGACAACATCTATACAAAGGAAGCCGTGAGGGTCAAGCGGGAGGCGCTGGAGCAATACAGTTTTTCCCTGCCTGGGGTGACCTCTGACTGCGTGATCGAGTATATGATTCGCTACAAGACCCCGACCCCTAGTACTGTCTGGGTTCTCCAGAATGAGATACCAGTATTGGCGGGAGAGTGCCATTGGCTGCTTGAGCAAATGCTCGCTCGGGGATCATCTGCGCGGCGGACTTACCGAATTTTCGGGAAGACCGGAGCCAATTATGTCTGGCAACGAGCTCCTGACTCCAGAAAGGTAGAGATCATCCCTGACCGCGACCATGCCGAGGAGATCGTTTTCAAGATCGGCTTTGTGCCTCCTTTTGACGGTGAGCCGTTTACCTTTCCCGAACCCTCTCTGATGACCAGGCTGATTTGCTACTATGGCTCTGTGGCGGGATCCAACCAATTCTGGACTGACATGGCTATGGATCTGGATGACTATTTCGACGAATATTGCAAGAAAAACTACCGGCTGAGGGACGTTGTCGATGAATTTCCCGTCCTCGACTCCGACAGTGCCCGCCTGGCAGTCGCCTTCAATTGGGTGCGCGAGAATCTGGTGAACTCCGACTTCGAGCCCTGCATGGGCGATTACGGTCGAGAGCGCAAGCCGGACGTGAACAACAACATAAATGAGATCTTAGAGCAGGGTTGCGGTAACTCACGCGACGTCGACATTCTTTTCATGCATATGTTGAACCTAATGGGGATTAAGGCGCGCCTGGTTCTGCTCAGGGGACGAGCCGACGACTTATTTGTGCCGGAAGCAAAATACTGGCAGTTCGATGAAGTTCTAATTGGAGTGCCACAAGACAACGGGTACGTAATGTGTTCACCGGGCCACTATTACAATCCGATCGACCTGGTTCCCTGGTACTGCGAAGCTGTGGATGCGGTACTCGTCGGTGGCAGTGGGCTCTTCCATATTCCCTGCACCTCTTATGATCGAAATCTGCTGAAAGCCGATTATCACTTCACCATCGCTGAGGACCTGGAAATCAGCGGTCAGGTGGAGGCCGAACTCGCAGGGCAGTACGCTCTCGACGTTCGCTCCGCGCAGGGGAAGCCGGATTCCAATGCCTGCAGTGATCTGATTGGTGAGTATTTGTCAAAGTATTACTCGGACGCAGAACTGGGATCAGTCGCGTGCACCGGGTTCGTGGATTGTGCGGCGCCTCTGAAAGCCTCTTATCAGCTTGCCTTTCCGCCGCTGGAACGGACAGGAGATCGTATCCTGCTACGCCCGTTAGCCTATCTGCGCGATCAGACGAATCCTTTTGTCAAAGAAGTCCGCAAGTTTGGCGTCGTTCTCCCCTTTGCCTACTACAATCTGGAGAAAGCCGCTTTCGCGCTGCCAACAGGCTGGGTGACTACAGCTCTTCCGAACGACACTAGTTTCATTAATTACTTCGGTGAATGTGAGATTCACTTTGAGGCAAGTGACGACACGCTCTATGTTGAGCGCCAAACGGCTATCTATGAGCAGTTCGTCAGAGCCGCGCAATACGGACGACTCAGGTCGCTCTATGAGATGCGCGAGCAATTGGCAGCCTCGGTGATTGTGCTTGAACCCCGCTAAGAAGCAGCTGTGTCGGATCGATAGTGTTGCGGCAGACCTCGCACTGGTCGACAAAGGTCCTGGCGTCACCGCAGAGGTCACCGTCCGGGCCGCCTCCTTCCTGCCGGCAACTCCCTACGGCGCGGGAGGCAAGACATG
>JBDRQZ010000590.1:0-2889 GCA_043826025.1 bacterium
CACGCTGCTCTCTCTCCACGGCATCCGTCTCTCCTCCTTGAAAGAGGAGAATACTCGCTACTTCACTGCAAAGAATCTCATGATATCTCTCTGCAAAGGATGTCATGATACCGAACACTGCAGCGTGCCCCTACGGTATGATGTGCCCCAAGTTCCGTCGCCCCGGGCTTGACCCGGGGTCCAGCACATTGCGTCTAGTGCCAGGAATGTTGAGTTCCTGGCAGTCAGTGTGACCCGACGTCTTGTGGGCTGCCGAAGCTCACCAGTGCTGGGTCCCGGCTCCCCCGGCCTGGATTCAGTCCAGGCAAGGCCGGGATGACCCAAGTCCGGCACGCTGCGGTGTTTCACCACTAACAAGAGAGTCGGAACCGCAGGGTTCCGACCTACTATTAGAGAGCCCGGCAGATGTTGCGTCTGCCGGGCACTTGTATTTACAACGCTATCTGAGCCGCGCTACTTCTCTATCCCGAAATGGTCGAGGATGAAAGCGTACTCAAACGCCATTTCATGGTAGCGTTCGTAACGACCCGATGAGCCACCATGCCCCGCACCCATATTGGTCTTGAGCAGCAGCAGATTCTTGTCGGTCTTCAGCGCGCGCAACTTGGCAGCCCACTTGGCCGGCTCCCAGAACGCCACCCGCGGATCATTCAGGCTGGTGAGAATCAGAATCGTCGGGTAGTCTTTGGCGACCACATTGTCGTAAGGGGAGTACTTCAGCATGTAGCGATACTCCGACTCGACCTTGGGATTGCCCCACTCCTCATATTCCAGCGCGGTCAGTGGGATGCTGGCATCGAGCATCGTGTTGATCACATCGACGAACGGCACGTCGGCGATGACCATCTCAAAAAGATCTGGTTTCATATTCATCGCCGCACCGACCGTCAGACCACCCGCCGAGCCGCCGGAAATGATCAACTGCTTAGAGGTGGTGTAGCCCTGCGCAATCAAACCTTCACAACAGTCGATCAGATCGGTGAAGGTGTTCATCTTGTGCTCCATCCGACCATCGTCATACCACCCACGGCCCATCTCGCCACCACCGCGCACATGCGCCAGGCAGAAAACGAAACCGCGATCCAAAAGCGTCAGACGGTTACTGGAGAAATAGGGGTCCATACTGTCGCCATAGGAACCATAGACATAGACATAACAGGGATTGCCGCCCGAGGCCTTCTTTTTGTCGGGACGATAGACAATCGATACCGGCACTTTGACACCATCCCGCGCAGTGACAAAGATTCTCTCGGCGCGGTAGTCGCTCTTATCGAAACCGCCGAGCACTTCATACTCTTTGAGTAAATCCCGTTGGCGCGTCTTCATATCATAGTCGTAGACGGTGCGCGGCGTGGTCATCGACTGATACGTGAAGCGAATCTTGTCGAGCGTGAATTCATAGTTGCTGTGGACATCGAAGCTGTAGGCCGGCTCTGGCCACTCGACATAGTGATTCTCGCCGGTCTCGAAATTGCGGATCTGAATCTGCGGCAGGCCATTTTGCCGTTCGATCACCGCCATGAAGTCCTTGAACATCTCCAGCGACGAGAGGGTGACATCTTTGCGGTGGGAAATCAAATCAGTCCAATTCTCTTTGCCGGGATTGGCGTCGGGTGCAGTGACCAGCTTGAAGTTGGTGGCATTCTCATTGGTGAGAATGTAGAACTTGTCGTCATGGTGCCAGACATAGTACTCCACATCCTCGACCCGGGGCGCGATCACCCAGAACTTGCCCAGCGGATCGTCGGCATAGAGGTAATGATATTCATAGGTCGTGTGGCTGCCGATCTGCACCAGAATAAACTGCTGGTCCTTGGTCTTTTCGAGCCCGACATACATGCGCTCATCTTCCTCGAGGAAAATCAGCTTGTCGTCGGTCTGCTTGCTGCCTAGTTGATGCCGCCAGACCCGATCGGGGCGATTGGCCTCGCCGCGGGTAGTGTAGAAGCAGGTGCGGTTGTCATTGGCCCATTCGAAGCTGTAACCCAGTCCGCTCAGCGTATCGCTGAGAATCTTGCCGGTCGTCAGGTTCTTGAAATAGAGAACATGCTGCTCGGCGCCGGTGGTGTCGATCCCGTAGGCCAGGAGATTCTGGTCGGGGCTGACCTCAAAGATCGCCAGGTAGCAGTAATCCTTGCCGGCGGCAATCTCGTTGACATCGAGAATGATTTCTTCGACACCATCGAGATCGCCCAGCTTACGGCAGTAGATTTTATACTCTTTGCCCTCTTCGGTGCGCGAATAGTAGTAGTAGCTGCCCAGCTTGTAGGGCACATCGAGATCGGTCTCCTTGATCCGCCCGATCAACTCCTGGAAAATCTTCTCCTGAAAATCTTTGGTATGCGCGGTCATCGCCTCGGTGTAGGCGTTCTCCGCCTCGAGGTAAGCGATCACGTTGCTGTCAGACTTGTCGCGTAACCAGAAGTAGTTGTCGACCCGCACATCACCATGCAGGGTATCGACCTTAGGGATAATTTGCGCCACCGGTGGCTCGGCGCTCGGCCCCGACTCACAACCGAAACCGACGAATAGTAACGCCGCTAGCGCGATCGCGGCGAACATAACCGAAACTCTAGCGAACTTCATTTTAGGATCTCCCTTCACATACCAATCTTCGCTCGTCTGCTTATTTGTTAATCGACTGTCGTATCTCCTTCAGAAACCTGCTTCGGCTCCTCCTTGTCGCTGCGGTCGGCCGGTCGCACCGCCTGCCAGGATTGCGGCTGCTTGTATTCAAACAGCAACGCCGCCCCCGCCAGCAGCCACTCCAACAGGCCGAAACCGGCGATTGCCGCGAGCAGCACGTTGCGCGTGAAAACCACAAAAACGAACATCCCGCCCCAAAGCACGACACCGACGGCGAACAACGCAAAGAAGGCCCGTAGGTCC
>JBDRQZ010000591.1:0-5039 GCA_043826025.1 bacterium
GCGCGCAGGCGTGGGCATTCGAGGGTATCCTGTCAGGAGATCGACGCGAGATGCCGGGTTCCGTGGTGGACCGGGCCGGTTCGCTGCCGGAGATGGAGCGCTTCAGCGCGCAACATTACAAAGAGCTGAAGCGCCGTCACATATTCCGCCTTCTCTTTACCTACCTGGCACCGCTGGTGCTTCTGAGCATTTACTTTTTCTACCAATATGATCAAATGGTTTCGGAAAGTCGTCGCCTGCACCTGCGGGCCATCGCTGAGAGCCAGGCAAACACCCTCGACCTGTTTCTCTCCGAGCGAATCGTCAATCTGGCTAACCTGATAGACGATCCGAAGCTGCAGATTCCACCGAGTCAGACGGTATTGCAGAGCTATCTCGACAAGCTGCAACGCGACAGCGAGGCCTTTGTCGATATCGGTTTCTTCGATCCCGCCGGCGTCCAGACGCAATACGCCGGACCCTTTCGCGCGCTGGAGAGTCGCGCTTATGGCGAAGAAGCCTGGTGGCTGGAACTGGCTGCCGATTCGGACCGAGTCGTGATCACCGACATCTATCTGGGTTTTCGGCAGCGGCCCCATTTCACCATCGCCGTGAGCCGCATCATCGACAGCGTCTATGTCGTGATGCGGGCGACACTCGATCCGGCGAAAATCCTCGACTACCTGCGTTCGCTGGAAGGTTCGCAGGAGGTGTATACCTCGATTGTCAACAGCGCCGGTTACTATCAACTCGTGACCGAACACATCGGCACGCCGCTCGAGTCCTCCTCGCTGGTGCCGCCGCGCGTACCGCGCATCGGCGCCGCGGAGGTTCGCCTTGAGGGCAACAAGATCACCTACGCCTATTTCTGGCTGCGCACCGCCGAGTGGGCGCTGATCGTGCAGGATGCCTCCGGTCAGGACAACAGCCTGCTCTCCGGCTACCGCTCGCGCATCCTGCTGATCTCGGCCCTGACGTTGCTGGCCGGCTTTGTCATGGTGCTCTATCGCTCTCGTAAGCTGGTGGAGATGCAGCGCGACTCGGATCGCACCCGGGCGCAACTCGAACATGCCGCCAAACTGGCTACGGTCGGTGAACTTGCCGCCGGGATCGCGCATGAGATTAACAACCCGCTTGCGGCAATCAACGAAGAAGCCGGACTGGTCAAGGACCTAATGGACCCGGAGTTGGGCGAGCCAACCTCACCCGCCGAGCTACGCGACCATCTCGATTCGATCCAGGAGTCAGTGTTTCGCTGCCGTGATATCACCCACAAGCTGCTGGGCTTCGTGCGCCACAACGATATCGAGTTGCATGCACACAATATCCATCAACTGCTCGACAATGTGGTCGGCGGGCTGCTCGGCCATGAGATGGAATTGGCGAATATCGAGATCCTCAGAGACTATGCCGACGACATTCCGGCGCTAGTGACCGACAGCAACCAGTTGCAGCAGGTGTTTATCAACCTGTTCAAGAATGCCGAGGATGCGATCGAGGGCAAACCGGGCAAAATCAGGATCGGCACCGCCCGGCGTGGTGAGCAACTGGTAATCACAGTTGCCGACACAGGCAAGGGCATGACCAGCGATCAACTCAACAAGATATTTCTGCCCTTCTTCACGACCAAAGAGGTAGGCAAGGGCACCGGTCTGGGGCTGTCGGTCAGCTATGGTATTATCAAGAGCCTGGGTGGCAAGATTGAAGTCGACAGTAGTCCCGGAGCAGGCAGCACCTTTACAATTACTTTGCCATTAAAATGAAAGCGATAATCAGGCGACTAACATTTGACTTGAGCTAATCACCATGAACAACAAAGTCACAAAAGACCTGCTTTTCCCCCTGTCGGACTACGCCGTCGTGCCGCAGCAGGCGACGCTGGCCGAGGCTATCCTCCTACTGCGTCGCGTCGAGGCCAGTCTGCCGCCCGACCGGCAAACGCCGCGCGCGGTCTTGGTCAGCGATGCGGAGGGGAAGATTGTCGGTCAACTGGGTCATCTCGACTTCCTGCGGGCGCTGGAGCCGAAGTATGATCTGATGGGCGACCTGGACACGCTGTCGCGTGCCGGTGTGAGCGACAGCGTTATCGACTCGCTGACGTCTCATCTCAGTCTCTGGCAGGGAACACTGTCGGAGTTGGCGGAGCGCACTCATTCGCTGTTGGCCGCCGACTTCATGCATCCGCTGACGGAGAGTATCGACATCGAGGCGCCTCTCACCGAAGCGATGCACAAGCTGATTATCTGGCAAACGCCGCGGGTTCTGGTCACGCGGAAAGGTGAAGTGGTCGGTGTGCTGCGCGCGGCAGATTTGTTCGCCGAACTGGCGGGTCTGGTGGAACGGGGAAAACCGGAAGGGGAAAAGGAGTAGCAGATGGCCGGCAACCAAGTCAAGGATCTGATGGTGCCGTTGGACGACTACGCGCTGCTGCGCGGTGAGGCGACTCTGCTGGATGCCGTCAAAGCGCTGGAGGCGGCGCAGACAAAACTGCCCGCGGGGCGTCAGCCGCACCGGGCTGTGCTGGTTACCGATGCCGCCGGCAAGGTCGTCGGCAAAGTCGGCCAACTGGCGTTTCTAAAAGCGCTCGAACCAAAGTATGACCTTAATTCAGATCGCAGCCAGTTGGAGGCCGCCGGCGTCGGTGCCGCAATGTTCGACTCGATGCGTGAACATGCGCGGCTCTTTCAAATCGATCTCGAACAACTTTGCGAGCGCGCCCGGTTTGTCAAGCTCAAAGAGGTGATGCGCCCGATCAGTGAGAGCATCGACGAGACCGCGACGCTGGCGGAGGCGATTCATTTGCTGACCGCCGAGCAGACTTTGTCGCTCTTGGTGACGCGCGACAGGGTTGTGGTGGGCGTGTTGCGGCTTTCGGATGTCTTTGAGGCGGTCTCTGAACAAATGAAGCAAGTAGGTAGTTAACCCGACGCACCCAAATCGGAGTGACATCATGCCCAAGGTGCTATTGGTAGACGATGAAGATACTTTTCGCGTGCCGCTGGCGAAGCGGTTAAATCTGCGTGGCTACGACACGGTGGACGTCGACAATGGCGTAGCGGCGATCAAGCAGATCCGCAGTGATCTGGAGATCGATATCGTCCTGCTCGACCGCCAGATGCCGAAGATGAGCGGCGAGCATGTGCTCAAAGAGCTCAAGGAGTTTCGTCCGGAACTGCAAATTATCATGCTCACCGCGCATGGCTCGGTTGACTCGGCGATGGAGGTCGGTCGACTGGATGCCTATGGTTATCTGGAAAAGCCCTGCGAAGTAGAGAAGCTGATCGAGACAATCGAGGCGGCGCGCGCCGACAAGGTCCACGCCATGGATCGCCACGAAGTGCCGCATGTGGAGAAGGGCTCGTTGCGTAAGTGGTTGATCGGCTCGCACAATTCCCGCCCGGGAGTCATTCTGCTCGGGGCGCTGATCTTCATGCTCTTCACTTTTTTGCCGGTGCCCGACCGGCTGATGAATCTGCTCTCCTCGCCGAAAACCGGAGAAATCACCGACGTCAACATGGGCTTTGCCAACTACCGCAAGATGAAAGAGGGTGAGACCATCGCCGGTTACTACAGCAGCAAGTCGGGAATGGATAGAACGGTGGTGGATCAGCAGGGCAACAAAGCCAAACAGGCGGAGAGCCCGGACGAGGTTGGTCGCAAGGCGATGATCATGCTCGCGGCCCTGATCGTGGCGGCGCTCTTCTGGGCCAGTGGCGCGGTCCCGGTTGGCATTACAGCGTTGTTTGTCGGTGTCGTGATGTATTTCGGCAGTATCCTTCAGCCCGACGACATTGCGAGGGCTTACGCCAAAGATGCGGTGATTTTCATCTTCGGGGTGCTCGCGGTGGCCAAGGCCATCAGCAAAACCGGACTTGATCGCCGCATCGGGCTGCTGCTTTTGGGACCGGCGAAAAGTCTGCCGCGACTGCTGTTTATTTTTCTGCCGTTGATGGCGGTGGCCTGTTCATTCGTATCGGAACATGCGCTGGTGGCATTTCTGATGCCGCTCTTGATGATGGTCTACCTGGTATCGATCCGAGCCGCCGGGATCAAAAAGGACCGCGCGCTGGCCGTGATGTTTGCTTTGACGCTCTGTTATACCGCCAACAGTGGCGGACCGGGGGCACCCTCGGCGGGCGGCCGCAACGCCATCATGATGGGCATTCTCTCCGACTACAACCTCTCGCCGACCTTCGGCGAATGGGTGCAGTACGGGATGCCCTTTGTGCCGGTGATGGCGCTGGTGATTGCTACTTATTTCTACTTCACCTTCCGCCACAAGCTGCAAGTGAAGTCGCTCGATGTTGCCAAGATCGTGCGCCAGGCGGCGGACCGTATCGGGCCGATGAACAAGAATGAATACATTACCGCCATCGGGCTAATCGTCCTGATCGCGCTCTGGATTGGCGCCAGCGATACTCTCGGCATGGGTGGTCCGGTCATTCTCGTGATTGTCGGTCTGAATATCTTCCGCGTTCTCAAATGGAAGGAGGTGGCCACCATCCCCTGGGAAGTGGTGGCGCTCTATGCGAGCGCCAGCGCCATCGGCAAAGGTCTGGCTGACACCGGCGCCGCACTCTATCTGGCAGACAGCTTCCTGTCGATCATGCCGGAGTTCATGCGCAGCGGTACCGGTCTGGCGGCGGCCGTGAGCTTATTCACCGGTATCACCACCAACTTCATGAGTGACGGCGCGACGGTTTCGGCAATCGGGCCGATCACGATCCCGATGGCAATGATCTCGAACACCAATCCCTGGATGGTCGGCTTTGCGACTGCTTTCGCCTCCTCCTTCGCCCACATGCTGATTATCGGGACACCCAGTAATGCTATCGCCTACGCGATGGCCAAGGACCCGGTTACCGGCGAACAACTGGTGCGTCTGGGAGACTTCATTAGGCATGGTGCGGCGGTCCTGGTACTTTCCTTCCTCGTGCTCTGGGTCTGGTGTTTTTTGGGCTACTGGCGCTTTATTGGCTTTTGAGAATCGGTAAGGAGATAGAGATGTCGGACAAGATCAAATTGCTGATCGTCGATGACGAGGTGAAATTCCTCGACTC
>JBDRQZ010000592.1:0-3233 GCA_043826025.1 bacterium
CCAGCGGTAGGCCAGGTTCACCTGCACCTCGCGCAGCAACTGCCGCACATGCGCAATCCCCGCGATCGCCTGCAACAAAAACAAGCGCAGGATCACCTCCGGATCGATCGAGGGCCGGCCATTGTCCTGGCAGTAACGATCCCGCACCGCCTCATGGACAAAACTCAGGTCTAAAACCTGATCTAAGCGACGCAGCGGGTAATCCGCCGGGATCAAGCTCTCCAGTGGCGGCAACAGCGTCAGCTCGTATCCAAAATCTTCTCGTTTGCTTTGCATACCCCCAATTAAACCAAATCAATACCCTGCACGAAGGCTTTTTCAACAAGCCCCAGGCCGGGGGCCAGCACATTGTGCGTGGTGGCTGTAATAGGGTCTTCTCGAGGCAATAGTGTGACTCGGTTCTTGTGCTAGCGCCGATCTGTCTCAACTAGGTCCCGGCTCTGCGGCCGGGATGACCAGGATAGCCACCCTCTTTCGTAGCTCCGAGCCCCCGGTCCCCCTCGACCTGATCGAGGGCGGTTCGGACTCATGGTTGGCATACGCCCTCGCTTGCCCTCGATCTGATCGATGGCGAATCGGACGACAGAAGTAGTGCTCGGCAGATGCCCACATCTGCCGATCGTCTCTTTGGAGTAGGGGCGCAGCCCCCGATCCGAGTCGAGGGGGGACCGTGCTGCGCCTGATTTGTCACCTCCGCGGAGGCGGAGGCCCATTCTTCAGCTATTCTCTCTCGCCTCGGGCGAGTTGTCAGGAGCGCAGGGTTCGTGACTTACGACTAATCGATGGTGCGCCAACTCTTCGGCTGCTGATAATCCAGCTGGTGCACCGGGGGGTACACCAGCCACCGGCTTCGCCGGAGCGCCGCCGCTCTTGAACCCGTGGTTCAGTGCACGGCAGATGCCTGCGCTTGTCCCGTGCTGCGACACGGGATCTGTTGTCTGCGTGGCCGCGATCTCTGATCGCGGTTTACCAGGTTAGGCTACTTTCGGCTGGAGTCTGACGTTGAGATGTCCCGCATTGCGGGACCGCGACCACCGTTCGCGGCCACCCGTCACCCGACGCTAAAGGCCGCCGCATACTGCTCTGGCGGGGGCAGCGAAGGATTACCCTCGAATGATCTTGGAGACTAAGTCCGAGGTCACCACCACCCCGACCAGCTTTTCATCGCGCAGCACCGGCACGAGGCGCAGGTCCTTGAACAGCATCATCGCCGCCAGTTCAACCACCGGGCTGTCTTCGGTGGTGGTCTCAAACGTGGTCTCCATCACCTCGTAGACCTTGATGTCATCCTCATGCTTGAGGAACTCATCGAAGGGTTCGACCTCGGGCGCCAGCGCCAGATTGCTGATCAGGGCTTTGTAGTCGGGCAGAGCGGCTTTAATCAGGTCGCGGTTGGAGATGATTCCAACGACTTTGCCGTCGGCATCCGCCACCGGCATCGACCCAATTCGGTGTTCGTAAAGCAGATTGGCGACATCCTTGAGGCTGTGTTCAGGCGTGACGCTGATCACTTTCTCTACCATAATGTCGCGCACCAGAAGATCACGATTCACGGTCACTCCCGAATCATAGACGATGGTTATTATCTCACTTGGCGTCTTGGCCTTCCAGAGTCGCTGCGTATTCTCCGGTTCGCGGGCAAAACGCGCAAACGCCGACAGCGCCTGCAGGTAGAGCTGCGAAATGTTCGAGGGCGTCAGCATCAGGCAGATCACCCGCAACGGTTCACCATCGGGCGTGCGATCTCCCAGGTCATGCCGCGTCACCGCCATCGCAATATACATCCGGCCAACCTGGTCGGTACGCGCGTGGGGGAAAGCAAAACCATGCCCATAGGCGGTATTCTCGATCCGCTCGCGCTCTTCCACAGCTTCGGTGATCTTCGCGATATCGAGCAGCGGGTAGCGTTTGCCTACCAGTTGCAGCAGGGCGGTGACCGCCTCATTCTTGGTCTTGACATCAAGACCGGCGACCACCAAATCCGCGGTGAGGAGCTTGGCTAGTTTCATATCTTCAGTTGCTGCCTCAAATTCTCGGGAAGCAACCTGGTCGGCACGGCGATCCCGCCTGACACCAGGAATTTAATCGCCTCCTCTATAGTTATATCGGTCGGGTGGACATCTTCTTTGTTCACAATTACCACGAATCCGGTAAAGGGAGTAGGAGTTGAGGGAATGAAAACCGCGACATAGTCACCCTCAATCCCCGACTTGCTCAGGTCGACGCTTTCCGATGAGAAAGCAATGGCATAAACGCCGACTCTGGGATAGGGCACGATGACGACGCGGTTAAATTCGCCGGTTTGCGGTCCGGCGACCGAAATCAGCAGTTGCTTGGCGGCTGAATAGATCGTCCGCACCAAGGGCAGCGCGGTAATCAGTTTCTCCCACTGATGTACCAGCCTGCCGCCGATCAGCCCGCGAGTCAGTACTCCCGCGAGCAGGATGATGAGCAAGGTGACCAGAATACCCAACCCGGGCTTGTAATAGCCGAGCCACTTCTCCAACCAGGGCGAAAGAATGCCATCGATTGAAGTGAAGAGAAAACGCAGTACGAGATAGGTAATGATCAGCGGTACGATGACCAGGATCCCGGAGACGAAGTATCGTCTCAGAATCTGCCGTATGTAGCCGAATAGCCCCATAAGTATAGAGCCTCAATAGGCGTTAGATTCTAGGCAAAAAGGAGGTTGGTGTCAACCCTAAAAGGGAAAGACCTTGACGGCTTCAACCGTAAAGTTAATCACCGGCTCCGGATAGAGCCCCGCCAAAAGTGTTCCGACCACGGTAATCACCAGTGTAATTGCCAGCGGCAGATCGATCTTCATCTTCGCCAGACCGACATCATCGCGGTCGAAAAACATCTGTTTCATGATGTTGGCATAGTAATAGAGCGCAACCACCGAAGTCAGCACGCCGACGATTACCAGCCACTGCCAGTCGGTCCAGGCCGCGAGGAAGACATACCACTTGCCGAAGAAACCGACCAGCGGTGGGATGCCCGCCAGTGAGAGCAGGAAAATGCTCAGCAACAGCGACATTCCCAACGAGTTCTTGGAGAGCCCGCGATAGTCCTTGATCTCATAAGAGCCGAAGTTTTTGAAGAAAGCGATCGCGCAGGCGAAAGCGCCCATATTGGCGAACATGTAGGCATACAGGTAAAACATCATCGCCGCCGGCCCATTTGCCGTGCCGCTGTCGGCATAGGGGAGCGCCACAAATCCGATCAGCAGG
>JBDRQZ010000593.1:0-2742 GCA_043826025.1 bacterium
TGGATCAACGCTCCGACCGGTTCGGCGTGGCCTTGCAACAACTAGGCCACCGCGCGGGCGAGACGGTGGCCATCCTGACGCAAGAAAGCATTGAGGTGTATGAGCACTTCTTTGCCTGCATGAAGATCGCGGCGCCGCGGGTCGGGCTCAATACAGCGTACGTCTGGCCCGAGATGCTGCATGTGCTGAAGGACAGCGAGGTCAAGTTCTTGCTGTTGGATACGCGCTGCCGGCATCTGGTCGCCGATCGGCTGGATGAACTCAAGGCACTGGGCGTCACGCTGATTGGCTATGGCGCAGGCCATGGTCTGGAGCGCGACTACGAAAGCTTACTGGCAAAAGCCGAGGGTGAGCCGCACTGGCCAGCGCTGGCGCCCGACGACATCCTTTTTGTCAGCTACACATCCGGTACGACCGGTGTGCCCAAGGGCGTGATGCTGACCCAGCAGGGCGGTGTCAACTGCATCCTCCACTCGCTGATTTCTTTTGGTTTTGGACCTGACGATGTCTGGTACATGCCGGCGGCATCGGCCTGGGTGGTCGTGATGATGTACGTATTCGGGCTCGGCAACGGGATGACGACCGTAATTCCGGATGGCGGATACCAATTACAGGCTTACCTGCGCGATGTCGAGCGTTTTCGCGTTACGGTCGGGTTCCACGTCCCGACCATGCTGCAGCGCGCGATTGTTGAAATCCAAACCAATCCAGTTTACGACCTGTCCTCACTGCGCATGATGGTGTACGGCTCTTCGCCTGCCACGCCCAAGTTGATCCGTGATGCTCGGGATACCTTCAAGGGAATCAAGCTGCTGCAGCTCTATGGGATGACCGAAACCGCGGCTGGCTGGGTCAGTTACTTGACCGATGCCGACCACGAGCATGCGCTGCGAGAGGAGATCGAACTGCTCAAGTCGGTCGGTCGCATCGGCATGAGCTACGACTGTTCGATTCGCGATGAGTCGGGTCAACCGGTGCCAATAGGCCATACCGGCGAGATCTGGTTGCGTGGCAATACCATGATGAAGGGTTACCGCAACCTGCCCGAGGCTACGGCGGAAGCGATGCCGGACGGCTGGTTGCGCACCAACGACATCGGTCGGCTCGACGAGCGCGGCTATCTGTACCTGCTGGATCGGCAGAAGTTCCTGATCAGCACCGGTGCCGTGAAAGTATTTCCGACCACGGTCGAGGCGATTCTGGTCGAGCACCCGGCGGTGGAGGAGGTCGCCGTAGTAGGCGTGCCACACCCGGAATGGGGGGAGGCGGTAGTCGCTGTAGTCGTGCGAAAAACTTCGCACAGCGATGTGACGGGGAAGGTGCTTATCGATTTTTGTCACGGCAGGCTCAGCCGCCCCGAAACGCCCAAGCATGTGGTGTTTGTCGAAGAACTGCCAAAGACAACTAACGGCAAGCTGAAGAAAGGCGAGTTGAAGAAATGGCTGTCTGACGGTGCAGTGCCCCTGCCTTGGCAACTCGGAATTGCTTGACCTTGTAGAGCCCTGTCAAGTACCCCCTTGAAAATTACCCCCGTGCATAAAAGCGTGAAACCCTAGGAGATATAAATGTTGAAACTACGCAACCCCGTGAAATGTTTGATGGCTACCGCTGTCGTGTGGGCGTCTGTCTTGTTGCCGGCGGCAGCCCAAACCAAGCCGCCGTTGAAGATCGGAGGCTGTTTTTCCGTTACTGGTCCTGCGTCCTACGCCGGAGTTGGTGCCCAGAAAACCGTCGAGATGTATGTTGAAGCCACCAATGCCGCTGGCGGCATCGATGGCCGCAAAGTCGAGTTCCAGGGCTACGATGACGAATCGGATGCATCGCGCGCCAATACGCTGGTCAAGCGGCTGATCGAAAATGACAAAGTTCACGTCATCATTGGCTGTTCATTGACGGGTCCGACATTGTCTGCGATCCCGTTGGTGGAGCGGGCGGGTATTCCCATGGTTTCGCTGGGTGCAGGCTCCGCGATTGTTGAGCCAGTCAAGAAATTTGTATTCAAGACAATCCAGACCGATGCAGTGGTGGTAAGTCGCCTGTATGACCACATGCTGAGTCGAGGCATCAAGAGCATCGGGGTCATTGCCGGTAGCGATGCGTTCGGACGGTCCTGTCTCTCAGCCGCGCAGAAACTGGCACCTGAAAAAGGCTTGAAGATTCTGCGCGATGAATCCTACAACCCAAAAGATACGGATATGACCGTGCAACTGACCAAGTTGCGCCAGGAGCCGGGTTTGCAGGCGATCTTGAATTGCGGGTTCGGTGAACCAGCAATCATTGCTACAAAGAACTATAAGCAACTCGGCATTACCGTGCCGCACTACGGAAACCATGGGCTTGCCTCAAATGATTTTGTCAGATTAGCCGGCGGAGCGGCGGAAAACATGATTATGGCAAATGTATCTCTCTTGGTATGGGATCAATTGTCCACCGATGTCCCACAGCATCCGGTAGTGCAGGCTTATGTAAAGGCCTACCGCGCCAAATTTAACGAAGACCCCACCTTTTTTGCAGGCACCGCACGTGACGCGTTTTTCGCCATCCAGCAGGCAGTGCGGCGCAGTGGCAGTATCGAGCCCGCCAAAATTCGCGATGCCATCGAAAAAGGCAACGACTTTATCGGGGTGACAGGGCATTTCAGGATGACTGATACCGATCACGTTGGCTTGACCCCCGACTCCTTGCGGATCGTGCAGGTCAAGAATGGTCAATGGAAACTGATTGAATTGAAGTGATTATGGA
>JBDRQZ010000594.1:0-3893 GCA_043826025.1 bacterium
GTAAAATCGAGTTGCCCACAATGGAACTACGGTTCTTCGGGCGCTTTGTGCAATGCTCTTATCCAACCCGCTTCGTAGGTCGAGACTCTCGCGGTTTCGACGTCATTCGCATGACTCTCGGTAACAACCTGCGAGTTCTACCTCAACGGCACATGCTTACGGGCGTAGTACTCCTTCTGGAACTGACGCGCCTTCCCGCCCAGAATCAAAATCGCGATCAGGTTCGGGATCGCCATAAATGCCAACATGATATCGCCGAAACCCCAAACCACCTCAAGCTTGAGAATCGCGCCCAGGAAGAGGAACACCAGAAAGATGTACTTGTATGGCATCACCGCCTTGCCGCCGAACAGGTACTGCGCCGAGCGGTCGCCGTAGTAGCTCCAGGAGATCATCGTCGAGACTGCAAAGAGGAATACCGCGCAGGTGACTATGTATTTGCCACCCCCTCCCAGAAACGCCAGTCCCTGCTCGAAAGCATAAGTAGTCATCGGCGAACCGTTGAGCGCCTGCCCATCGACTACCGCGGTCCAGGCGCCGGTGACGACGATACAGAGTCCGGTGATCGTACAGATGATGATCGTGTCGATATAGGGGCCCATCATCGCCACCGTCCCCTCACGAACGGCCTCATCGGTACGCGCCGCGGCATGTGCAATCGGCGCCGACCCCTGCCCCGCTTCGTTGGAAAAGAGTCCCCGTTTGACCCCCCAAATCAGTGTATACATAAAGAAGCTGCCGGCAAAACCGCCAATCGCGCCGGGTGGTGAGAAGGCCCCGGAGACAATCTGCTCGAACGCGCCCGGCACTTTGTCCAGATGGCCCAGCAGGATCAGGATGCCGCCCAGGAAATAAAGAATCGCCATTCCCGGCGCGAGGAACATCGCCACTCGCCCGATGCGTTTGATCCCGCCGATAATCACCGACCCGACAATCAGCACCATGACCAAACCGGTCAGCCAGGGCGCGATTGCAAAGTCTGAGTTGAGCTGGTCGGCAACCGTGAACGCCTGCACGGCGTTGCCCGAACCAAATGAGGAGCAAACCGCGGCTACCGCAAAGACTATCGCCAGCCACTTCCAGCCGATTGCTTTCTCGATATAGTACATCGGCCCGCCCGAGGCGGAGCCGTCCGGGTTGATCTTGCGGTACTTCATCGACAGCGTGCATTCGACATATTTCAGCGAAGTCCCCAAAAGCCCGGTAACCCACATCCAGAACAGCGCCCCCGGTCCGCCATAGTGGATCGCGGTCGCCACGCCGGCGATATTGCCGATCCCGATAGTCGCCGACAGCGCCGCTGAGAGCGCCTGAAAATGGGTGATATCACCCTCGTGGGCGGGGTCATCATACTTGCCCCGGGTGATGTCAATCGAGTGTTTGAGATAACGAAACTGGGGCCAGCCCAGCCGGAAGGTGATGTAGAATCCGGTCCCCAAGAGCAGGATGATCATCGCCGGAAAGGCGTCGGGCCACTCCCAGATGTAGTGATAGACCTGGTCCAGGACTCCCTTGACATTGGTATTTGCCCAGTCGAGAAGATTGACTAATAGCAGCATAGCAAACCTTTATCGGTTGGGATTCATATCTTAGTTTCTATCAATGACTTGCCCAAAGTAAGTGCTTACGCGTGGAAGGGCAAGGCAAAAGTGAGTTGCCGTCGACGTTGCCGCAAGCTACTACGCGCCAAGGTCGTCGCCCCTGCGCAGGCAGGGGCCTGGCGTCGACTGAGAGCGCAGAGACCACGAAACCAGCTGTTCGCTTGTCGCAACTGTGCTGGATCCCGGCCCTACGGCCGGGACGACGAGTCCTGCTAACCACCCCACCAGCGAATTCACAAATGTGATTGTCCCTGCTGCCGGTGTCCCGTATATTGCGGGGTTAATCTGGTCGAGGCGACGCAGCCCGACTTCACGTGGGCGGCAGACTTCCCGGTCTGCCCCGTTTTGAATGCGGTTTGTGGGCGGCAGATGCCCATGCTTGCCCCGTGCTTGACGGGGGTCTGCCCCAACTCTGGAGACAACATGGCTGACAGCTTCATTCATATAAAAGGCGCTCGTGAGCACAACCTCAAGAACATCGATATCGATATCCCGCGTGATAAATTGGTCGTCATTACCGGACTCTCCGGCTCGGGCAAATCCTCGCTGGCATTCGATACCATTTATGCCGAAGGTCAACGACGCTATGTCGAATCGCTTTCGGCCTATGCCCGGCAGTTTCTCGGACTGATGGAAAAGCCCGATGTCGACTTCATCGACGGGCTCTCGCCGGCGATCTCTATCGAGCAGCGCTCCGCCAGCAAAAATCCCCGCTCAACAGTCGGCACGGTCACTGAGATTTACGACTATTTGCGGCTGCTCTATGCTCGCGTCGGCGAGCCGCACTGCTATGTCTGTGGCGCTAAAATCGAGCAGCAGACTGTCTCGCAGATCGTCGATCAGGTCCTCTCCTACCCGGAGAATAGCCGCATCCAGGTACTCGCGCCGCTGGTGCGGGGCCGCAAAGGCGAGCATCGGGAGGTGTTCGAGCAGATCAAGAAAGAGGGTTTTGTCCGAGCCCGCGTCGATGGCGAAGTCACCGAGCTGGAAACTGAGATCACACTCGACAAAAAGAAAAAGCACAGTATCGACGCAGTTGTCGACCGACTGGTGGTCAAACCAAAGATCAAAAGCCGACTGGCCGATTCGATCGAAACCGCTATCCGACTCTCCGGGGGCATGGTCGGGATTGTCAATGGCAACGAGGACCCGCGCATCTTCAGCGAGCAGTATGCCTGCCCCAAGTGCGACATCTCCTATGAGGAGCTGTCGCCCCGGATGTTCTCTTTCAATTCGCCTTATGGCGCCTGCACCGGCTGCTCCGGGTTGGGCTACAAGATGGAAATCGATCCGGAACGGGTCGTGCCCGACAAGACGCTCTCGCTCAATGATGGCGCGATTCATCCCTGGCGTTCCGATATGGCCAACTGGTATCGCTTCATGCTGCGTGGAGTCGCCGATCACTATGGGTTCAAATTCACCACACCCTTCAACAATCTGACTGAGAAACAGCAGAAGGCGATTCTGTTCGGCACCAAGGATGAAGTCACGATCAAGTATGAAACCCGCGCCGGGCAGCGTAAGGGTGAATATCGAGGCAAATTCGAGGGCGTCGTGCCTCACCTGGAACGGCGCTACATGCAGACCGAAAGCGCCGGCATTCGTTCCTGGATCGAGCAGTATATGACGATGTCCGCCTGTCAGATCTGCAAGGGCGGTCGTCTCAAACGGGAGGCGATGGCGGTGCTGCTGGGCAAAACGCCGATCAATCAGGTCACCGCGATGTCGGTCAAACTCGCACAGAATTTCTTCGACAATCTCAAGCTGACCCAGAAGCAGGCGACGATTGCCAAGCAGGTGCTTAAAGAAATTCGCGAGCGGTTGGGTTTCCTGGTCAATGTCGGGCTCGACTACCTCACGCTCGACCGCATGGCCGCCAGTCTCTCCGGTGGTGAGGCGCAGCGGATCAGGCTGGCGACGCAGATCGGTTCGCGGCTGGTGGGGGTGCTCTACATTCTCGATGAACCCTCAATCGGTCTGCATCAACGCGACAATCAGCGACTGCTTTCCACGCTGACTGAGCTGCGCGATCTCGGCAACACCGTGCTGGTGGTCGAGCATGACCGCGACACGATTCTCGCCGCCGATCATGTGATCGATCTCGGACCGGGCGCCGGGGTCAAAGGTGGTGAGGTGGTTGCCGCTGGCACGCCGAAACAGATCATGCGCAACCGCAAGTCGCTGACCGGACAGTATATCGCGCGCAAAAAGAGTATCCCCACGCCGAGTCGTCGTCGCCAGGGTAATGGTAAGATTCTCTCAGTGCGGGGCGCGCGCGGCAACAATCTGCAG
>JBDRQZ010000595.1:0-3305 GCA_043826025.1 bacterium
CCTGCACAATTTCAAGGCCTTCGGCAAGATCACGATTCTGGGAGAATTCCTTGCGGTCGCGGCCTGCTCGATGTGCGCGCTCTTTATCTTCGTCGATATGGGGCAGCCACTGCGGGTTACCAACGTGTTTCTGCATCCGACCCCAAATTCGCTGATGTTCTGGGATTCCGTCTCACTGATGGGCTATCTGGCCCTGAATGTCATTATCAGTCACTTCATGCTTGCGTCGGAACGCAAGGGTATCGCGCCTCCGAAATGGATCAAGCCGGTGGTGATTCTTTCGATTCCCTGGGCGGTGAGTATTCATACGGTGACGGCATTCTTGTACGCCGGTCTGGCCGCGCGGCCTTTCTGGATGACCGCAGTGCTGGCGCCCCGCTTTCTGGCGTCGGCGTTCGCCTCCGGTCCCTCGCTCTTGATTTTGCTCTGCCTGATTTTGCGCCGCTATACCCGGTTCGATGCCGGCGAAAAGGCTATCGGCGCGCTGGCGAAGATTGTCACCTATGCGATGGCAATCAATGTCTTCCTGGTGCTGATGGAGATTTTCACCGCATTCTACTCGAATATCCCGGAACACCTGCTGCATTTCAAGTATCTGTTTATCGGAATCGGCGAACATCGGGCACTGGTGCCCTGGATGTGGACCTCGGTCGCGCTGGCGGTTCTGGCGTTGTTCCTGCTGCTCAACCCGAAGACGCGCGGCAACCTGAAAGTTCTGCCGGTCGCCTGTGGGGCGGTATTTCTGTCGATCTGGATCGACAAGGGCATGGGCATGGTGGTCACCGGATTCGTCCCCTCGCCGCTGGGTGAGGTGACCGAGTATATGCCGACTTTCCCGGAAGTGATGATTTCACTGGGGATTTACGCTATCGGCGCGCTGATAGTGACCCTGCTCTATAAGATCGCGCTTTCGGTGCGCGGCGAAGTCGGATACGAACACTAGACGGGGAACATTTTGTTTGGTATACTACGGGGTTGCCGAGAACGCAACCCCGTAGCTTTTATAGGTAGCTTGTAATGACACATGAACATGACGTAATAGTAGTCGGCGGGGTGGCCTGTGGCCCGAAAACCGCCGCGACCCTGGCTCGCCGTCGCCCCGATCTGCAAATTACCCTCTTCGAGAAGGGTGAGTACCTCTCTTACGGCACCTGCGGCATGCCTTACTTTGCCTCCGGCGATATCGAGAGTTTCCACCAGTTGTTGATCACCGGCTACGATGTCCCCCGCGACGCGGAATTCTTCAAGCAGACCAAGGGGGTTCTGGTTGAGACCGGTGCTGAAGTCCTCCGCATAAACCGCGAACGCAAAGTCGTGACGGTCAAGCATACTGCGGATGGTAGCGAGCGGGAGCACCACTATGACAAGCTGGTGCTGGCAACCGGCGCCAACCCGACAACGCCGCCCTTTCCGGTGGCGGCAAGCGAGAAAATCAGCACGTTCACGCGGCCGGAACAGGCAATCGCTTTCCGTAAGGCGGCCCAGACCGGTCAGGTCGGCAAGGTTGTGATTATCGGCGGCGGCTTCATTGGCTGCGAGCTGGTCGAAGCGGCCGCCGGGTTGTGGGGCATCGAGACGGTGTTGATCGAACGGGAGCCGCGACTACTGCCTTATGGGCTCGACCGGGAGATGGCGCTGCTGCTCGAGCGAGAGCTGAAGCGTCAGGAGGTCACCGTAATGACCGGCACAACTGTGAGCGCTATCGAGCTTGATAGTGAGGGCAATCCGCTGGTGAAGATCGAGGCTGGGGATGACCTCACAGCCGACTACATCTTTCTCTGTCTGGGAGTGACCCCGGAGGTGAAGTTGGCAAAGGCAGCCGGATTGAATATCGGCATCACTGGCGGCATCAAGGTAAATGAGCATCTGCAGACCTCCGATCCAGATATCTACGCCGGTGGTGATTGTATCGAATCGACGCATCGGCTCACCGGCAGATCCGTTTATCTGCCGATGGGTTCGTTGGCGAACCGGCATGGTCGGGTAATCGCCGAGAATATCGCCGGCAATGCAGTTGAGTTTCGCGATGTGTTGGGGGCGTTCATGGTGAAGGTCTTTGAGCTAAATGCCGGCGGCGTCGGACTCACGGAGCAAGCGGCGCGTGAGGCCGGATTCGAGGTCCGTTCGGTCTGGGCCTCATTCCCCGACAAACCGGATTATTACCCCGAAGTCAAAACACTGGCCGCCAAGTTGCTCTATGAGGATGGCACGCAGCATCTGCTCGGCCTGCAGGCGGTCGGCACTGGAGATATCTGCCGGCGCATCGATGTGATGTCGGCGATGTTGCAGCGGCGATCATCGGTGGTGCAGCTCCTCGATTTTGAGCATGGTTACGCACCTCCTTATGCGGAGGCCCTCGATCCCTTACATCATCTGGCGGCGCTGGCGCAAGCGCAGCAGCGTGGTTTGGTGCTGACCAATCCGGGGCTAGGAGGTATCGATCACAGCAACTTGCCGGGCGATGCGACCTGGCTCGATGTGCGTGAGCCGGAAGAATCCGAGAATCTACCCTGGCCCTGCAAGGGCGGCAAGCTGGTACTGATTCCCCTGAATGAACTACGGGGACGGCTGGCGGAACTCGAATCTCAGAAGAAGACGATCATTGTCTGTCGACGCGGTCCGCGGGCCTATCAGGCGGCGTTGATTCTGAAGCAAGCTGGCTTTCACGATGTCGAAATTGTCGGCGGCGGCACACAGGCCTCGCTGGGTTGGCGTAATCTCTAGAAGGTAACGATGACGACTCATTCACTTGATTGGCGGCTGGTGCTCTGCGGCATCAACTACAAACAGAGTTCGGTCGAGGAGCGTGAGCCGCTGCAACTCTCCAATGAGGACCTCGCCGAGGCGCAGGCGCTGTTTTCCAGCCTGCCCGGGGTGTTGGAGTCGATCATTGTCTCGACCTGCAATCGGATCGAGTTCTACTTTGTCTGTCAGGTCGATTACTCCCCCTGGCAGACAGTGCAGACATTTTACCGCCGTCTGCGCGACCTTGATATCGCCTCACTGCGCCCGAAGTTTTATGTTGAGTCGGGCCGCCAGGTGGCCGCGCATCTCTTTCATGTCGCCGCCGGGATCGATTCGATGGTGCTGGGCGAAAATCAGATTGTCGGGCAGTTGCGCGATGCTTACAGCTCCAGTTGCGCCGTCAAGTCCTCCGGCAAAATCATCCACCGGCTCTTTCACCAGGCCTTTCGCGCGGGCAAGCTGGTACGCTCGGAGACCGAGATGGGCAAAGGCGCCTGCTCAGTGGCCAGCGCGGCGATGGGACTGCTGCAGGAGAAACTGGCGAAGTTCAATAAGCCACG
>JBDRQZ010000596.1:0-4500 GCA_043826025.1 bacterium
TTATCTTCATGCTCCGGTCCCCAAACGCTCCCGGCATACTGCTCTGGAGAATGGAAGCTGTTGACCAGTTCCGGATAGGAGCCATCGATGGTGCGGGTATGCTGCCAGAGTTGGACCTCCTCGACTTCGTTGGGTTCATAAAGCAAGAAGAAGCGGCCCCGTTCACAGTCGAGGTCGGCGAAAAACGAGCCAGGCAGTTGTGGCTGCAGCAGGCCGGGCAGCAGCCAGGCCGGGAAACTGGACTTGAACTCCTTCTCGATGTACTTGATGCAGTGATCGTAGAGCCCGTGATGGTCCTTTTCTTTGTGACCGAGCGCCGCGAACTTCAGGTCCCGCTGAAGATCGATGGCAGTCGAGTCGGTGAACAAAAAGATAGCTTTCTTGAATTCCCAGTCGGCAGTCGAGTCTTTGCAGAGTTTTGCCAGGGCAAACTTCTCGATCCGGTTGGGAGGTTCCAGCCGAAATCGGCCCTTGCCGACAAAGGTGGCGCCGACAACCCGACCACGCAGGCTTTCCGAAAGAGTGATTACGCCCTTCTCCAGGACAAACTCCGCTCCCCCTCTACTGATTGTCAGGTTTTCGACTTCAGCTTGCCGGGTCAAATCGGCATCCAGGAGGTCGATACTGTCGGCCAGGGCGGTGATTCGCGCCGGACCAGCGGCGCTCGCAGTCGGACCCAAGACCAGGCCGATCAGGCAGAACAATGTAGCTATTCTCATGTGCGCCCACCCTCCTGCGGTGCGGATAATGAATAGTCCCGCCTGATCGCGTCGGCGATCAGGGCTGCCTGCGAAAGTCAGTCCGGTTTACCTTAGTCTTACTTCTCGAAGCTGGCGATTGCCTCGTCGAGCGAATCGTAGCTCTTGAATACTTCTGTAAGACGGGAGATCACCAGGATTCGTTCAATTTTGCTGGTCAGGTTAGCCAGACGCAAATCCCCGCCGGATTCATTGAACTTCTTGTAATGGTGAATAAGAATCGACAGCCCGGAGGAGTTGATCCACTCACACTTTTCCAGATCGATCACGGCCTGCTTGTGGCCCCTTCCGAGTATCGTGTAAAGTTTCTCATCGAGTTCACCGGTATCGGGGCCGCCCATCATCTTGCCCGAAACAGCCACCACATTGACGCCATCTTGTTCGCTGACAGAAACCTTCATCCTAGCTCCTGGTTATTGACTTTCTAACTTCACTTTACGTCGCAATCGGTGATTCGGTTGCGATCCCGCGACGTCCGCCGATCCGCTGATTTGCCAAGTTAAGCTTTTCCGGCAGCCGTTGTCAAACTCAATCTGAGCAGCCTGCGACTCAAGCGGCGGTCGCGCTGCTCGTGCTACGGCCGCTGCACGGACCCGGCTCATCCCAACTTTGCCTTGACACCGGCCGCCTCTTGATTCTTCTTTGCAGCTAATCGATCTCCGGGAACGCTGCGGAGCAGCAGTTCCTGAAAGCAGACTCTAGCTCCGGGAGGATTATCCTGGAATCATATGACTCGGCGAGTTCCGGTGCCTGGGCGTTGAGCCTCCTCCGGGTGCTGCTCAGGTACAGGCGGTTCATTCTTCTCAACTCGTTGGCAATCACGGTGGTGGTTGCTGCAATAGTCTTCCTGATACCGCGCAGGTATGAGGCTCGCACTTCCGTATTGCCGCCAATGTCGCAACCAACCATGGGGGGACTGGCTGGGATCTCGTTCGATCAAGTAGCAAACGCGGTCACGAACTTCTCCCTGCCGCTGATGGCAACTCCTTCCGACCTCTACGCCAGCATGCTCGTATCCGATGTCATTCTGGAGGCGGTCATCGACTCCCTGGGATTGACGGCGCAGTATGGGAGGCAGTCGAGTTGGCAGGCAGTCAGAGATCTGCGCGACGATTTGCAAGTCACAGTTGAGCCCGAGGGAATCATCACGGTGAAGGCAACCGGGCGGAGCCCGGAGCAGGCCGCCGCCATCGCCAACCTGCTCATCAACGAGTTGAACCGGTTCAATCTTCAACTGTCGACGCAAAAGAATGATTACTATGTCGATTTCTATGGCGAGCGGCTGCGGCAAACGTCTGATGCCATGGATGCCGCGCTCGAGGACCTCAAGAACTTCCAGGAGCAGCACAAGGCGATCGCACTCGATCTGCAATCGGCGGCGCTGATCGAAAATCTGGCCGCGACCAAAGCCACTTTGACCGACGCCGAGATTCAGGTCGGTCTGTTGCGCGAGACCCTGGGTCCAAGTCACCCGAAGCTGGTGGAAAAGCAAGCCGAGGTCCGCGAAATCCGCCGCAAACTCCACGAGATTGAGGATGGTGCTCCGGAGGGTGTGGATTCGGTGCTTTCGATTCTCGATCTGCCGCTCAGTCGGATTCCCGACCTTTCACTGCAACTTTCGGTGCTGACGCGCAATGTCCGCGTGCAGGAAGTGCTTTACGAATTACTGGCGCAGAAATATGAGCTGGCCGGACTGGAAGCGAAGCTGACGGCAGCCACTATCGATGTCCTGGATATTGCCCGCCCCCCGCTCGACGCCTCATATCCTCGTCGGATTTTCACGACTTTCGCCGCCGCGGTTGTCGGGTTCATGCTCTCCGTGCTCCTGGCACTGCTCTACGCCAGACACTGGGCCGATGACCACGACCGGCAGCGAACTCTGGGCTGGTTGCGGCAGGCGTTGCCGGAGTCGGGGCCATCCAAGACTGACCATTAATCACCGCCGATGTCTGTTCGCATAGATCAAGCTGCCGTGGCCTCGCCTTGGCGTCATTTGCCGGTGGCAATCGTAGGCGTCGCTAACAGCGCACTCGTCGCCGCCACCACTGTTCTGGGACCCATTCCTGGCGCTCTCGCTCTGTTTTGCTTGATCGCACTCGCGGTGTTGGCCATTTCACCCATCTCACTGGTCACGATCCTCGCTCTCCTTTCACACGTGGTGGAAGTCGGCAGTCTCGACCAAGCAACCGTGCGTTTCGTCAAATGGGCGACCATCGGCGGAATCGCCTGGGTGGCGTTGCTGCGCGTGCTGAGCCTGCGGAAGACTGCGAGCCGGACGCTGACGCTCGGTTCATTCGAGAAGTGGTTTCTGATTTATATCGGCTGGTGTCTGGTCTGTTCGCTGTTCGCGGACCACCCCCTTGGCTCCACTGTCGAGGTGCTGCGGCAGGCCGCCTTGTTTCTGGTTTATGTGATCGCGCGACACACGGTGCAGACCAGCAGGCAGGCGCGAATCGTCATGCGCGCAATTCTGGCCTCGGTGCTGCTGGCCTGCTTCTGGTCCCTAATCGCCGATCGCGCCGGTTTCCTGCGGATCACCGGTTTGTTCGTCAACTCCAATGCCCTGGGACAATTTCTCTTCATCGGCTTAGCAGCATTGCTGATCGGGTGGCGGCTCGAACGACAGCGGCTCATGCGGGTGCTCTTTGTCGTAGGCGCTATCCTGGCGCTGCTGTGCTTGCTGATGACCTGGTCACGCACTAGCTGGGGCGCGACTTTCGTCATGTTGGTTGCGTACTTGATTCTGGAGAAGCGCAAGAAGCTGCTGCTCCAGCTATCCTCTCTGATTCTGGCGGGAGTCTTGCTATTCGTCAGCTCTCAGTATTTCAATACACTTTTGGCAACGGCGGGCAGACTACAGTTCGGAACCACGCACCGGGTGACACTCTGGCGCTTCGGCACCGCCTCCGCGCTGGAGCACCCCGTCTTTGGTCGCGGCTTCGACCTGACGAAGGGCGAACTCAGAAATGCGCTGCCGATTTCAGGTTTCGGCGAAGCCTACACTCTTGCCGGCTCGGACCAGGCTTTCAACCCACACAACTACTTCGTGCTGATCACGCTTTCCGCCGGGATTCCGGGGCTGCTAATCTTTATCATCATCCTGAGTAAGCTGTTCAAAACGCAACTACGGGCGCGCAGTCTGGCCCGCGACCACGATAGCCATTTCATCGCGACAATCCTGCTGGCAATGCTCGCCGGGGTCGTGTTCATCGCTATGTTCGAAATGGGCCCCCTGCTCGGTTCCGGCTCATATGCAAACTACCTGTGGATTCTGCTCGGAGTGGTGGCCGCGATTCGGGACCGCGGGCTTAGATTCTAGTTGTTTGCGCCGGCTCGCAACTCGCTCAGCTCTTCCGCCGCCTGTTCCAAGCGCTCCCGCTGGCGTTCGCGGACTTCATCTCCAACCGGGTAACCCAGCAGAGCCTCAAACTCCTGCGCCGCCAGGTCGGTCTGGCTCAGTGCCTGATACATGCGGCCGCGATGGTAGCGGCACTCAATCAGATTGAAGTAGTTCGAAGGTTGCGACTCGATCTGAACGATCAATTGCCCGAAAACCTCGATTGACTGTCGGTAATGGCCCGCCTGCTCACGGGCAAAGGCCTCTCCCCAGAGTACCGTGTGGCTACCGGGATAGCGCTCCTCAAGCCAGCTTACAGCCTCCAGCGCTTCGGTCGGACGATCCCCACGGACATGAATCCAAAGCAGTGAGTTGACCGCCATCGTCGCCGAGAATAGCGAAGAG
>JBDRQZ010000597.1:0-6107 GCA_043826025.1 bacterium
CGATCGACGTTGCGGCTGCCTCGATATCGGAAACGATGTGGGAAGACAATATCACTATGCGGTTGCCGGACAGCTCCGAGAGGAGATTCCGAAATCGTATCCGTTCTTCGGGGTCCAGCCCGGCAGTCGGTTCATCGACAATCAACAGCTCGGGATCGTTAAGCAATGCCTGCGCGATTCCCACTCGCTGCTTCATCCCGCCAGATAGTGTACCCAGACGCCGCTTTCGCGCATCACCAAGGTTGACCAACTCCAGCAACTGACCAATCCTCCGCCGAGCCGGTTCTCCGCTTATTCCTCGCGCTGCCGCCAGGTACGACAGAAACTCGGTAGCGTTCAGATTTGGATAGATGCCAAAAGCCTGCGGCAAATAGCCGAGTATTCGGCGTACGTTTTCCGGCGAATTGACGATGTCGTAGCCGTTCCAGCTGGCATTGCCTTGGGTGGGTTTGGTGACGGTGGCTAGAATTCGCATCAGAGTTGATTTCCCTGCGCCATTTGGACCCAGCAACCCGAGAATGCCGGAGCCGATATCCAGACTGAACTCCTTGAGCCCCCAGATGTTTCCCTGGTAGCGTTTTCCTAACCGGTCGGTCCGAAGGTTCATTGCGTTGCTCCTCTACCTGGATTCCTCCATATCCCAGACAAATGCCTCTCTCAGATTGGACATCGGAGTTGATCAACTTGTTGCAGGGATCAATCAGATCCATGACGGGCTCCATGACCCTCACGATTCGCGTTTTGACGGCTTCCGAGAACCTGGGCATATCCTCGCGCAACGTGATCCCATTTCGAAATCGATGATCACTGAGGATCAGATAGAGACCTGGGCTACATTAATCTAGGCTGAAGCTGAACTCGAAAGCATCATGAGCGAAGTCGGATCGTGGTGCGTCAGCAGAACCTTGATCCTCGGGCACAGATCTCCGAGGTAGCGAATTCCGAGATTGTCTGGACGCGCGCGCCGACGCCGCCTTATATTGCAGACGCTATGAATGCCGCTGACACGGAACTCTGGCGCAGAATCCTCGCAAATGATGGTGCTGCCTGGTCTGAGTTGATCAACCGTTATGAGGCATTAGTTTACGCTGTGGTCACCAGATCCGGCCTGTCTCTGGCGGATGCTGCAGATTGCTTCCAGCAAACCTGGGTGGCGCTATTCGAGAACCGCCGCAAAATCAAGGATCCGTCGCGACTAAGCGCCTGGCTGGTGACTACCGCTAAGCGCGAAACACTCAAGTTTTTGCGCCGGGCAAAAGCGGCGGTCGAACTCGAACTAGCTGATGAGATAGTCGATCCAAGTCCGCTGGCCGATGCCGAACTACTCAGACTCGAACGTCAGGCACTACTCGAAATCGCCCTGTCTCAGTTGGATCCGCGCTGTCGCAAGCTCATGGAGGAGTTTTTTTTCGCTCCCGAGGAAAAGTCCTACCAACAGATTGCAAAATCTCTGGGGCTGGCGCCTAACAGCCTCGGTCCGGTGCGCAGACGCTGCCTGGAACGACTAAGAGAGATTCTCCTCAAGAGTGGCTTCCCGGGAGTACGAGATAGCGGCGAGGAAACTCTGTAATAGTAGAAGATGGAAGATGAACGATGACAAAACATCCTGACCGAAATGAGCTCATCAGAGCGGCTCGCGGCGAGGGAGCTCTGCTGCAAGAGCATCTGGAGAGCTGTCAGGAGTGCCGACTGCTGGTGGAGCTTTTGAGGACTTACCAGGTTGAGGGTGAACTACCTCTGCCGCACGCTCCCCAGACTTGGCGGAGCCGGGCGGCAGCGATCTTCCAAGCACCTGGTGTGAAAGCGAAGGTCAAATCCGTTCTGGCCAAGCTCATCTTCGACTCTTGGGCGACACCTCAACCGGCAGGCGTGCGTGGCCTGAGTTCAGCCGCTGAGCGACGTCTGCGCTTTGAATCCGCAGAGATTCTCTTTGATCTGCGGGCTGAGCGCTTTGAGCGTGGCTGGGCATTTGTCGCTCAGGTTACCCCGAAAGTCATTTTGCCAGCGCCGTTGATACTGGAGATCGGCAAGAAAAGAGAGGTCGACGCGGAAAACGATCTTTACGAATGGACCGACCCTAAGCCTCCCCGCAAAATCAGTCTCAAGTCCGGCGATTTGGTGGTCCAACTGCCGGAGCTGAAATGGCGAACGAGCAAATCAGACTAGCTGTACGCAGATTTCTCCGTGACGGCTCGATCAGAGGAGTCGCGGAGCCTGATTTGGCGGTTGCCTGTGATCGCCAGATTCAGGAAACTGCCCGCAAATCATTGAAATCGGCGGTGAAGTTGGCCGGCCAGTTTGCTGCGCGAGCCACACCCTTGGGTGGACCGCTCGCACTTGCCGCCAATCGCACCCTGGCACGCGTCAGCCACATGGCAGGCTCTCATGAGGCGGCGCTGAAGGCTTATCTGGAGGCGCGCAGGTTGGCGCGCCGCGACCGACTGGTGCGCGCGCGGATTGATCGGGCACTGGTGGACGTTTACATGTATCTCGGCCATGCTGTAAAGGCTAGGCGCTGCGCCAGCCTGGCATTGATTACCTTTCGCCAACTCTCCGCAGATTCCGATTATGCGCAGACTCAGGTCAACCTGGCGAATCTCCTGCACCGACAGGATCGACATCGTGAGGCAGAGAAGCTTTACCGAGAAGCTGCAGAATTCTTCGATGTTCAGGGCAACCAGCTAGCGAGTGCTCGCTGCTACTATAATCGCGCCAATACCCTGGTGCAGCTTTTTGACCTCCGGCAGGCCGATGAGCTTTACCAGAGAGCGGCAGAGATCTATGACAAGGAAGGGTTCGAGCTTGATGCCAACGACGCTCGTTACGGACTCGCCTGGCTGAATTTGCTCGCCGGGCAAATGCATACGGCGTTGCTGGATTTAGCGAAATGCGAGGCTGTCTATCGACGCGGTGGCGATCCGCGCGGTGAGGCGCTATGTACGCTTGATCGGGCGGAAGTTTACTTGATGCTCGGCCTTTATCCAGATGCACGGGAAAACGCGAGACTGGCTGAACGCAAATCCCGCAAGCTGAAGTTGAGATATGAAGCTGCCAAAGCCGCGCTCTTCCGCGGCCAGGCGGCATTTGCGCTGGGCGTCAGGGCCGAGGCGCAGCGTGCGGTGACGCGAGCGCGTGCGGCATTCTCGGCTGAAAAGAACGCAGGCTTTCTGGGCGTAGTCGCCTTGCTGGCGGCCGGTCTCGCGAGCCCGGAGTCTGTCCGGCGCCGTGAACTGCATAATGCGCGTCGGCGGTTCGCGACAGCTCAATTGCCGCTTTGGGAGGCGGTGTGCGATTTGCGGCTGGTTGGCGCCGACTGGAAAGTGGATTCTGCCCTGCAACGCTTGCACGGAAACCCTGCGGTCAAAGTTGTCCCGCACCTCTATGCCATGTGGCAGACGGCGCTGGGTGATCGGCTGGCGAAACTGGGTCGACCCGCCGAGGCCCGACGTCGCTGGGAGGATGCCGCTGACAGACTCGACTCGGTCAGAGCCCAACTGCCGCCGCTGGAGTTGCGCACCACATTCGCGCGACAGGAAAGATCACCTCATTTAAGCCTGATCGAGTCCGAACTTGAAGCGAATCCGCAACTGGCAGCCGCCTGGCTGGAACGGTACAAGACTGCGGGCTTGTGGTCGCCGCTTGCTGAGACACTTGCTCCTGACCCGGCGAGATCGCGTGTTGCACAGAGTCTGGATGCACTGGCTCGACATGTGGCGCTCACTTCGCTGAAGAGCGCTGTGGTCTCCGAGGAGCGTAAAGCTTCGCCGACGGCGGCGCGGGCCAAGGCGAATCGGCTGCAAAAGGATGTACTGCACAACTTCATCGCGCTCGAGAAGAGTCTCCGGACGGTACCGACCGGCACCGATGAACTCATCCATGACCTGCGTTCAGTTTCGGAGAAGTTGCCGGTGGTGCAACTTCATGTGCAGGCCGGCGATATCGTGGCATTGGCCCATCACCTCGGAGAGACCACGGTGCATCGCTCTCCGGGGGGACGACAACGACTGAGGCAGGCGATGAGACGCTGGCGGTTCATTCTCGAAACCGAACTGCTGACAAACCGCTTCCCGCAGGCGGCCAACACTGGAGTCGAGGAGAGCTATTGGCAGGACCTGGGTAGTTGGTTGTGGGAGCCATTGGGGATCGAACCTGATTGCCCAGAGGTGCTTCTCATCCCGGAAGGCGAGTTGGCTAATCTGCCTTTCCCGGCTTTGCGCATCGACGGCAGGCCGCTGCTTGAGCGCCATCAATTTACTATCGCTCACAGTATCAGGCACTATCTGGCTGCGCAGGGTTCTCGCAGCTCAAGCGATCGCATCGATGTCTTCGTTGGGACTTCGGCCGATCTGGCCAATGTAGATCGTGAACTGGAGCACCTGGTCGGTTTGTCCGGCGGTGCGGCAACCGTTCATCGACCTTGCCGGCGGGAGGACTGGCTCGCAGCCGGTAGCGCCCGGCTCTGGCATTTCGCTGGCCATGCCACCTTGAGATCGGATAATCCCTTCTATTCCTACCTGGAATTGGAGGATGGACCTCTCTTTGCTGCGGACCTTCGTCTCAAACGCTGCCCGGTGGATCTTGTCACGCTTGCCGCATGTCGTACCGGAGAGCAGGTGGCGCTGCCGGGCGAGGAAGCCACCGGTCTGGTTCGTTCATTTCTTGAGTTGGGTGCCCGCAATGTCATCGCCAGCTTCTGGCCGACAGCGGATGAGTCCACTGTTCTCTGGACAGAAACCTTCTATGACAGTATATTTAACGGCGGTTCTATCAATTCCGCGGCTCGGTGCGCGGCTAGTACCGTTCGTGAATTCTTCCCTTCGGCCTATCACTGGGCAGCTTATGCTGTGTTTGGCGCTGGCGCTCTTGGAGAAACATATGCGAGTTGAAAAGAATCTCGTGGCTGGACTCCTGTTAGCAGGTGTTCTTCTGGCGACACTAGCGCCTGAGTTAATGGGAGCACAAAACGGCTGGGGGGACTACAAGTCGGAAGAACTGGTTTGTCGGATGCAGCCAGGTTATGCCATCGAGATTGTTAATGATCTGTTCGGCACCTCCGTCAAAGGCAATCTCCCGCAGACAAACTGCTTCTTGCTGGCTACTCCCGAAGGGGCAGACCCGGAAACTCTGGCGGTGGCAATTATGGAGCTGCCGGAAGTGCTCTACTGCGGCGCGAATTACTATCTTGATGCGGCGGAGCCCTTTCAGCGTAGTCAACCCTTTCTGGATCAACAGGTGATCGGCGAATTTCTATTGCAGGCCGCCGCCGATACGCTTGATCTAGATGCAGCTCAATTGCTCTCTGATGGCTCTGCCGTTCCGGTCGCGGTTATTGATGGCGGCATCAACCTCAGTCACCCTGAATTCAGCCTCAAGTCCGGCGGGATCGTCTCCGGCTGGGACTATGTTGATGATGATCCGGAAGCGGATGATGAAGCGGGTGGCCCTGGTTCGGGACATGGCACATTTGTTGCCGGGGTCGTGCGACTGACCGCGCCGGGCGCGCCGATTTATGCTTATCGAGTGCTGGATACTCTTGGTCGCGGCGACGGTTATACGATCGCTGCCGCACTGCTGCGAGCGGTCGACGATGGCTGCCGCGTGATCAATCTCAGTCTCGGGATGGTGGGCAAGAATGACGCCCTTGATGATGCAATGAAATATGCGGAGCACCTGCAGGTCATGGTCGTGGCCGCTGCCGGCAACGATTCGACCGAGAGCAACTACGTCTTCCCATTCCCCGCGGCCCGCAACAATTGCTATGCGGTCGCGGCGCTTGACTCGACCAACCGCAAGGCTGACTTCTCCAACTTCGGCCTCAAGGTGGATGGCTGCGCTCCGGGCACCGAGATCTATTCGCCCTATCTCGATACCTCCTATGCCTGGTGGAGCGGCACCAGTTTTGCCGCGCCTTTTGTCTCGGGACTGGCGGCATTGCTACTGGCCTCCGACCCGGCGCTGACCCCCGAGCAGATCAAGAGCATCATCGCCATGACGGCAGTCAGCATCGACGCGGACAACCCCGGGCTGGAGGGCCGCCGGGGCTGCGGCCTGATCGACCCGGTGGCTGCACTGCAATATCTGCAGAATTATCTCTGTGGCGATGCCGA